>NZ_JAUSZK010000002.1 GCF_030817495.1 Streptomyces sp. V3I7 | reverse complement strand
GCTTCGCTCTGCCTCCGGCAGCCGAATACTCGCTTCGCTCGTTTCGCGCGTCCCCGCGCGAACAGCCCGCCTCCGGCGGGGAGTTGCGGAACCGGCCTCCGGCCGGATTCCGCAACGTGCGTGCCTCCGGCACGCTGAATACGGAATTGGCTGGTTTTGTTGTGGGGGTGGGGAGTTGGGGTTTTAGTTGAGGTTTCGTCATGAGGGTTGCCCTGGGCTGGTTTTCCGGGGAATCTCCGATTCCCTGAAAGGCGGGGGAACTTGACTTGTATTCCGTGGGAATAAGTAAACCACGGAATACCGGGAAAGGGACAGGGGCCCTCCGGGCCCCAACCCCCTGGACGGTTCGAGGGGGTTGGAAGGTGAGGGGTGGAGGAGGGAGACCAGGGACCGGGCCGGGGGGTGCGGCTGCCTCCGGCAGCAGCGGACGGACACGAGCACAGGAGCTGCCGGGTCGGGACGGCTGCCTCCGGCACCGCCCCGCTCCACCCTCCTCCACCACCCCTACAGGGCCGCACAGGCCCCCTACACCACCCCAGACAGCGTGACGGCCACGCCCGGCACGCAACACACCCACACCCAGCCACCAACCCCGAACGCCGCCACCCACCCGCACCCCGCCCCCACACTCACTCATCAACCAGCGCGGGAAAAGTGGCAGCAGAGGGGATGTCAGCAGTCCGACCAGGGTCGTAGGGGTGCCTGACCTCCTGTTACGTACAGGCCGGCCACAGCGGGGTGCAACATCCAGCGCAACACGCTGCGCAACATCTGGCGCAACATCTAGCGCAACACGCGGCGTGGCGGAGGTGGACGCCGTGATCATGAGGGACTAGTATTTGTGTTGTCGGGAAGGCGAACCCGACGAACAGAACCGCAAAGATCCAACGAAGGGGAAACCGTGGAACTCCTGATCTCTGACGGAATCGTCCGCCGGGTGCGTGGCGGTCAGAACGCCCCCATGACCGGCCTGGCTATTCAGGCCCGCACGATCGCCAACTTCCTGCCGCTGTGGTGTGAGCGTGCCGGGGCGAAGGTGGTGCACAACGCGGACAAGGACGTCACGGGAATTCGGTTCGACACCAAGGTTGGCCCGGTCGTTCTCGAAATGCCGATCGGTGACCGGCCGTACCGGCTCGTTCACGAGTTCATCGACCCGGACGAGAAGGGCCGCACTGAAGTCGAGATGCGGCGATTCCCGCAGATCTACAAGCCGCAGGGAATCGCGCACATTACGGCTGAATTCCTCTCGTCGCGCGGATTCCGAAGCTAATCCGCACCGAACAGGGGGCGCGCGCGACCGCGTCGCGCCCCCTCCCTTATCGAGATCACCGAGGAGTGAAGGGAAGCCATGGAACTCACGCGACTGCCGGAGCGGACCGAGCAGGACGGAGCAAAGATCACGACGGAGGAGCGGGAGCAGGCGTGGCACGCCCTGCGGGAGTTGCTGCGCCGCGTGCGGGAGGACTGGGAGATGGAGGCGGAACCGCTCCGGGTCCCGCTGGCGGGGCTGAACATGGCCCGTCCGTTCTTCGAGCTGGGGTGGGCAATGGGTGTGCGCACGGGGAGCACGCCTCCGGCCGTTGCTGATGTGCCGGTCGACCACAGGACGGTGAACCGGGCGTTCCGGCGCCTACACGACGGGGTGGCCGCTCTGAGGCGACGTCAGGAGGAGCCGGAACCGGTCATGTGGCAGCGGGTGCGGTACCACGGGAGCCTGACGAGCCGTCACGGCCGCTACTGGGTCCACGGGATCCGCGCTCACTCGGACGTGGTCGGAGGTCCGGCGGAAATCCGGTACGACCTGTGCGAGGTACGGGGTACGGACGTCGTGTCGAAGGTGTGGAACTGTCGGCGGGAGAGCTTGACCCCGCTGCCCGAGTACCGCACTCGGAGCTAAAAGCCCAGTTCAGGGAGGGGTTCACACATTCCTGACACGTACTAGTATTGAGTTTGTCGGGGGGCGGTTGGCCTCGCCCCCCGACCCGCAGAAACCAACACGAAGGGGAACACCGCATGACTCAGCAGTTCGCCGAGCGCGTCTCCGCCGTCGCTCCCACCGGCGCCCGTAACGCCGACCTGACCGACCTGGTCCGCATCCTGGAGGGACAGCAGCGCCGGAAGCTGGACGTCATCGCCCCCGCAGCCGCGCTGCGCTTCCGGGACGGAAACGTGCGCGTCGAGGGCATGGAGTCCCAGATCACCGAGGACGGCGTAACGAGGGTGGACGGCACCTACCGGCCCACCGCCGTAGCCGACGAGGGGATTGCCGACAAGCTGCGCATCCCGCTCGCCTACCTGCGACGCATGCGTGCCGATCACGTCGCGCTGCTGGACGAGAACGTCAACGCGTGGCTGCGCCAGGACCCGCAGCGCCGGTTCATGCTGCGCGCGTTCCGGGGCGAGAACGCCCCCGGGGAGGCGCCGGCCGAAGGCGTGGCGCGCGCCCTGCTGTCCGACAGCTACAAGCTGATCGACAACTTCGACATGTTGTTGGCCGCCCTGGACGGGGTCACCAAGTCGGGACACCCGACGAAGATCACCGGGTGTGACCTCACCGACCGGCGCATGTACGTCCGTGTCGAGTCCGAGGCCGTCGCGGTCCAGGCCCGTGAGCTGCTGCGCAGCTACCGCTCGCCGTTCGACGGCCGCAGCGGTGACGAACTCCCCGTCGTCTCCGCCGGTTTCGTCATCTCCAACAGCGAGGTCGGCGCCGGTGCCTACACCATCACCCCGCGCGTGGTGGTCCAGATCTGCCGCAACGGCCTGACCATGGGCAAGGACGTCATGCGGGCCGTGCACCTGGGGGGCAAGCAGAGCGAGGGCGTCATCTCGTGGTCCGGGCAGACCCAGCGCAAGACGCTGGAGCTGATCACGTCGAAGACCACGGACGCGGTGCGCACCTTCCTGTCCCGTGACTACGTGCAGGCCAAGGTGACCGAGATGGAGGCCGCCGCCGGTAAGACGCTGGCCGAGCCGACCAAGACCATCGAGCACGTCACCAAGACGCTCAGCATCGGCGCCGAGGCCAAGGACATGATCCTGGCCCACTTCATCCGGGGTGGTCAGACCACGGCCGGAGGCGTGATGCAGGCGATCACGTCCGTGGCGCAGGTCCTGCCCGACGCCGACCAGGCCGCAGCCCTCGAAGCGCTCGCGCTCCCCGCCCTGACGGCCGCCGCCTCGCACGGCTGATCCCAGACCCCCGCGCGGGCCGGGCACCCCCCACCCGGCCCGCACAGGCCCACCCCGCCCAAGCGCGCAGCGCTCCCGCCGCCGAGGGTGCGCGCAGCGCCCCGCCCCGCCGCTGCCCGCGCGCAGCACGGCGCACGTACCGGCCCCGGAGCGCAGCGCAGGGGGCCCCAACCCCGGGGCGAGCGCAGCGCGCCCGCCCCCTCGCCCCGGGCGCAGCCCGGGGCACCCCGCTCCGCGGGGACCAGAGCCACGCCCCACCGCCCCACCGCCCCACCGCCAGGGAGTGCCGCACCATGCCACGCCCCCACCCGCTCCACCCCAGTAACGACGCGTTCGCGGCCGCCATGCGCCGCGCCTTGACCGCCCTGGACAGCGTGCTCCAGGTCCTCGGCGACGGCGCGCACACGCTCAGCCTCATGGCCGTACGTACGGACGGCAGCGTGCTGCACGGTCAAGCCGACCTCTCCGTCGGCAGCACCCCGCCGTGCCTGGCCGTACTAGACCCGCGCGAGTTCGCCGGCCTGCGCGCCGTGCTGCTCACTGCCCTGGACGGCACGGACGTCCGGCACGCCGTGCTCATCGCCACCACGGCTGGCGAGCCGCGCCCCCGCGCGTGCGGATGGACCGTGCGCGCCCGCTGGCTTCACCCCATCGAACCGCTCTCGCTCCAGGACGGCATCACCGAGTGCCCCGACCCCACCGCCCTACGGCACGAGACGTACGCCGCGCCCACCCTGCCCAGGCCCCACGAGTCCGAAGAGGAGAACCCCCTTGCCTAGCACTCCCGCCGCGTCGGACGGCTACTGCACCAACCGCGCTCCGGTTCCCGGCAGTGTCCGCACCGTCAACGCCTACGCGGCAGGGCCGAAGTTCATGCGCCTGCACGGCCGGAGCCTCGCCCAGTGCACGTGCGGCCGCAAGCATCTGCACCTGACCGGACGGGGCACGCTCCCCCGTCACAAGCCGCCGCAGGCGTAAGGCACCCGCACACCACACCCCCCTACGCGTCGCCCCGCCCTGCGCCCCCTTCGTCGGGGCGGGGCGACGGCCCACCGCACGCCCGGAGAGAGCCCCATGGCCACGCGCTACCCGTCACCCTGCTGCCCGCCCCCACCGACCCGGAGAGCGCCTGGCAGGCCGAACGCGTCACGGAGACCGAGTTCCACCACCCGGACGAGAGGTGGCCGTCGGCCACCACCGAATTCGCCATCGACGCAGCCGACGCCGACGAAGCCGAGCTGCGCCTCTTGACCTGGATCCACCACAGCTACGAAGACGACCTGAGCCGTGCCACGGCCACCGCCGTGGCCGAGGACAGGCCCGGCCGATGGCGCGTCAGCCTCCGTATCGAGGGCGAATTCTGACCCCGGCACGCCCGCGCACCGCCCCCGAGGTCACCCCCGAGGAGTTCCCGCCATGAGCAGTCCGACGCTGACCATCTCCACGCCGTCCGGCACCGTCCGGGCCACCGCCGGCGAGCGCCAGGGCGACGCCGTCGTGTTCGAGCTGAGCGGCGCGATGCGTGGCCCCGTCCACGTCACCGGCACTCACCACCCCCATCAGTGGGACCAGTTCACGGCCGTGCGCGCCTGTCTCGGGCCCATCGACGCCGTCCAGGACTGCGCGCCCGACGATGCCCTGCCCCGCTTCCGCAACAGCCGGAGCGGCTACCGGGGCAGCGTCACTCTCTACCAGGACAACGTCGAGGGGCCGCAGGAAATGACGAGCCCCCTGCAATCGGCCGCCGGGTACCCACCGGCCCCCAGGTCCGCCGCGACGCTCACCGCCGCACTGCGCGCCTGCGCCGAAGCCGTGACGCTGCGCGCCGACCTGGCCGCGATCCTGGACGCCTCCCGGGCCCGCGAAACTCCGGGCCTGCTGCGGTTCTTCGACGAGTCGGCCAGCCGTGACGAGGCCGAGGCCGCCCGCTACGAGGCCGAGGCGCAGGCCGCCCAGCGCGCACGGCGCGCGGCCGTGGCCGCCTGGTGGACAGTTGCAGGGTGGGCCGTACGCAGCCCGCACCCGGTGCTGCTGCTGTTGCTTGCCGACGTACCCGAGTCACTGGCTCACCGGGTCGCAATGGCGCAGTGGTGGGGGCCGTACTGCCTCGACCAGGCCGAGCGTGAACGGGAGCGCGTCCGCAGGACCCGGGCCGAAGCCGCCTCGCTCCGTGCGCAGCGACGAGGACGCCCGCAGCCTTCCGCCGGCGTCCGGGGGGCCGTCGCGTGACCGGCCGCCCCTGGCGCCCGGAGGACTTCGATGACTGGTGCGAGACGTGCCGTGCCGCACCGGGGGAACTGTGCCGCCCCTGGTGCGACACCGGATACACCGCCGAGGACGCGCGGAAGGGCGCCGAGCGCGAGCGCCGCCCGGAGAAGGAAGCACAAGCAGAACTGTGAGCGCCAGGGGCCGTCTGGCCACCGGGCGAACGCAACGACAGGAGGACCGTGATGACGCCGGAACAGCGGGTGGAAGATTCCGCCCCGGATCAGTTCGCTACCTTCGCCGAGGACGTGGCGCGTGAGTTGGGCACGCATTGCCGGACGGCGCCCATGGACGGGTACGGCCGCCGTCCCGCCCGCCTGATCATCGACAGTGACGGCCGTGCGTTGCGGGTGTTCGCCGACAGGCGGAAGCCCGGTCGGCTGGAGATCTGCGCGGCGTTGCCGGACGACGCCGACGTGCGTACGCCGTCAATCGGGGTGTCGGCGATCAGTGCCCGGCATGTGGCCCGGGAGATCGTCAGGCGGCTGTACCCGCTGCACGCCCAGGCCGTGGAGCTCGCTGCCCACATCGCCGCGACCCGGCAGGAGGAGGCGCGCCGGAGGGGTGCCGTCGCGGAGGCGGTCGGGGTCAGGGTCGCGCTCCCGGGGACTGAGGTGCTGGCGGAGACGGCGGGGCGCACCGTGCTCGTCTGGAGCGCCCTCAGCGTCGAGGGCGGTACGGCTCCGCCGTGTGAGGTGCGTGTGAACATCGGGCGGTCCGGAGAACGGGTGGAGGCCGAGATCTGCGGCAGCCCCGGCCCCATTGCCGCCATGCTGGGCAGGTTGGTCGAGGCCTGCTCAGGCTAGAAGCCGCAGGTCGGGGGGTGGGTTCCCCTCACCAAGGAACGTACTAGTATTGATGTTGTGAGGCGGTCGCCGCCCCATCGCCGGACCGCCGGGGCTTCAGTGTCCGAGGCGCCTGTCCCTCCCGCCCTTCGAATCCCAGGAGTTGCCGTGCTCGACAAGCTGCGCCGCGCCCTGCGGCCCTCCCGCATCCGCATCCCCGCCCGCCGGTTCGCCGCAGGCGTCGCGACCCTGTCGCCGACGGCGAGCGAGATGTTCTGCAGCGAGGCGACCGCCGAGGAGGCCACCGCCTACAACCGCGGCCGGGTGGCCACCGCGACCGCCCTCACCCTGTACCGCAGCGGCTACGCGCTGCCGATGCGGGACGAGGACCTGGACGACGCGGTCCATGCCCTGGACTTCCCGTACTCGGCACCGAGCCCGGAGACCCGGGCCGCCGTCCGGGCCGCGCTCGCCGTCCTGGAGGCCGACGTCACCGTCACCGTCACCCCCTGACCACCCGGCCACGCTCAGCTCCCGAAGGAGACGCCCTGATGGCCCGCTGGCTGATGACCCTGGGCACCCGCCCCCGGCCTGACACTCCCTCGTACGCCGAGTGCCCGGGACCGGACACCGCTCGCGCGGTCGCGCTCGCCGACGACTTCGCCCAGCTCTTCCCCATCCTGCTGGAGTGGCGGGAGACCTTCGGCGACAGCTTGACCGGTTGGGCGGCGCAGGTCGAGGCCGACGACATCGAGCACCTTCCGGCGGACATCGTCCGCAACTGGGGACCCGACCAGGTCCGGCTGGACACGATGCCGGGCGGCTACGTGAAGGTGTCCGACCGCCGCGACACCCAGGCATCCCTCACCGCCGCCCCCGCTCGCACCAGGCAGCTCACCCGCCCATGACCCCTGGCACGGCGCGGCGGCCTCCCCGCCGCGCCGACCTTGCCGTCCTGCCCGCGCCGGCCGACCGGCGCCGGGCGCGCTCTGCCACCCCATCCCAAGCCCTGTGGAGTTCCGTCATGCCCCGACGACGTCCCCAGCAGCAGCCGCCCGTCCGGTACGCCGCCACCGAGCACAACGGCGCGCACCAGGTGGTGGACCAGCTCCACGGGTACGCGCTCACCCGCCACGAGACCGGTGCGGAGGCGGAGTCCGCCGCACGCCAAATGGCCAGCGATCCTGGCGCTGCCGTCGCCGCCGTCCAGGCGCTCGACGCCGCCCAGACCGGCCCGGCGGCCGACGAGCGCCGGATGCTGCGCCGGTACGGATACGCCTGGAGCCTGCGCCAGGACGAAATGCTGTCTTTGCTGCCGGAGTTCAGCTTCCACCGTCTGGAATCCCTGATCGCGGACGGCCATCTGGCCATGGTGTGGAGCCCGGCCGGGATGCCGTTCTACTGCACCCCGGAGCGTTTCGAACAGCTGCCGCTCCGCGTGATTCGGGACGACAGCGGGGAGTTTGCGGCAGCCGACCTCCGGCTGCTGGAACGGCACCGGCCCGCCCTGGAGTTGGTGCCCCACCGGCAGCGATACCGGCCCTGCGAGTTCCATGGGGTCGCGTTCGTCCGGTGCATGCTCTGCGGCCCGCGTGAGCGCTTCGAGTGCCAGTGGGGCGGGTGCACCGCGAACGCCGTGACGGCCTACTGCGAGCGGTGCGTCCGCATGGACCCCCGACGCACCTTCCTGCTGCCGCCACCCCTCCGCAACTGACCGCGACAACTCGTCCAGAAGCCCGCTTTCCCACGCGGGGGCCCGCGCCCTCTCGCTCCAGCCCGCCGAAGGATGACCGGTGTTCAGATACAGCCCGACCCTCCTGCTCATGTCCTACGCCCGACAGCCCCTGGCCTGCCCGATCTGCGAGGCAGACCGCCTGACATCCATGGCAGACGCCCGTACGGCCGTAGCCCTCGCTGCCGGTGTGGCGGTCGAGGACATCGACCGCGCCAGCGGATACGACCACTCCCGTGCCGCCTACGACGGGGTCCGGTCCTCTTGGATCGACTTGATCCGCCAGCACGGCGCCAGCGAGTTCCACGACGTCCGGGACATCGAACGGGCCCGAGCCCTCTGGCTGCAGAAGCGTCCGCAGTTCGTGGAGGACGACTGGCTCACCGAGGCGCTCGCTGCGCACGAGGAGCACGTCTCCTCACCGGGCCGGCCCTGCCGCCGCTCGTCGTGCATCGTCCACTCCCCCGCGCCGACTCCGTGATCTGCTGACCCCACCCCAGAACCCTCCGTTTCTGCGCCCATTTCCGCAGCTCAGAGGGTATCTAGCCACCACGCAGGAACGTACTAGTATTTGTTGTGCGGCGAGGGGATGCAACCCCCCTCGCCGCCTCAGTCCGCCGATCCGGCACAAGGAGAGCCCTCATGGCCACTGCCGTCTCGACCCCGCCCGCCACGACGACCGACCGGCGCGCGGCGACCGCCCCGCAGCTCGTCCAGCTCGACCCCACGCTGCTGGTCCGCGACGAGTGCAACGCCCGCGAGCACGACACCGAGCCGGACGCCAAGCTCATCACCTCCGTGAAGGAACTCGGCGTCGAGGAGCCCATCAGCGTCCGCCCCCTGCCGGACGGCACCTACGGCGTGTTCAAGGGCTGGCGGCGCGCACAGGCCGCGCAGGCCGCCAACGCCAGCGCCGAACAGGACGGCCGCCCCGTGCGCACGGTGAACGCGTACGTGCGGGAGGACCTGGTCGGCAACGACGCCTGGACCCGGTTCCTGTCCCTGGTCGAGAACGACCACCGCGAGAACATGAGCGAGCGGGACACGCTGAAGGCCCAGGAACTGTCCCTGATCGGCATGGACGACCTCCAGCGGCGCACGGCCGCCAAGGCCCTCGGGGTCGGCCGCAACGCCGCACGGCACGCCAAGGCGGCGCAGAAGCTCAACGACGCCTCCCTGCGCCGCTCGGCCGCCGCTGGCATGGACCTGGAGCAGACCGCCCAGCTCGCCGAGGTCGCGGACGCGCCCAGGGCCGAAGCCCGGCTCATGGGCGCGCTCCAGCGGGACCAGGAGGAGGGCAAGGGCGGGCGCGGCCACTGGGACCAGGAACTGGCCCTGCTGCGCGCCGACCTGGCCGACGCCGAGGCCCGCGCGAAGGCCGTGGCCGATCTCAAGGAAGCGGGCGCCACGCTGCTGGGGCGGGTGTCCTCCTACGCCAAGGACCCCTCCAAGCCGCTGACGCAGCTCACCACCGCGCTGGGCAACCCGCTCACCGAGGACAACCACAAGAACTGCCCCGGACACAGCGCCCGGCTGGACGAGGAGCACCGGCCCGTCTGGCACTGCGCCGACCCGGCCGAGTACGGGCACAAAGTCCGGCCGCAGCCGAAGAAGCCGAAGACCGAGCAGGACGAGCGGAAGGTCGAGGAGCGCCGCCGGACCGTGGCGTGCAACCGAGCGTGGAAGGCAGCCGCCGGGCCGAGGCAGGAGTTCATCAAGCGGCTCGTGCGCGGAAAGACGCTGCCCGACGAGGCCCGCGTGTTCGCGCAGGAGATCCTGCTGGACCTGCCCGGCTTCTACAGCTCCTGGGTCAGCAAGGGGCGTACGGAGACGCTGGCGCTGCTGCTCGGTGCGAAGGAGCCCGAGAAGGACTCCCCGTCCCAGACCGCCGCCCACTTCCCCAAGGCCCGTCTGGCGAACCTGGTGTTCGCCCAGGTCGCCGCCGCGTTCGAGGACACCATGCGCGAGCCCAAGCAGTGGGACTCGGCGCGGATGAGGACGGTCTGCGTGTGGGAGGCCCCCGACCGGCGGCAGACCGCCTACCTGCTGCTCCTGGAAGCCCTGGGCAAGGCCGCCGACGGCAGCTACCAGCTGTCGGAAGTCGAGCAGCAGGCCGTGAGCGGCCGCCGCACCGGCACCGCCGCCGAGGCCTGAGCCTCCCCCAAGCCCCGGCCGGGCGCACCCGCGCCCGGCCGGTCCCTCACCGCCACGGAAGGGCACTGCACATGAGCACCACGATCGAGGACGTCCGCGCCTTCATCAGCCAGCTCCCCACCCCGGCGGACCTCGCGCAGGTCCAGGAGGCCGCCGCCCGGCGGCTCGGCGAGCTCGACAAGGCCGCCTACAACGACGTCGTCCCCGGCCGCCGCGCCCGGATCAACGACCGGCTGAACCCGGCCGTCCTGCGCCGCCTCACCGGCACCGTTCAGGAGCGCAACCGCACCGGCAGCCGCGCGGGCTTCGTCCTGGACGAGGACTCCACACGCCTGCTGCGCACCGACCCGCGCAACCGCTACCGCATCCCCGAGGACACCCGCCGCTTCCGCATCCCGGGCAACGGCATCCCGGTCGCCTGCCTGGACCTGATCGAGGACTGACCGCCCTTCACCACCGCATCGGCCGGGCGGCCCTCACCGCCCGGCCGACGCGTGAAAGGACCGTCATGGCCGACGCCCCGCAGACGACACCCGCCCACGACAGGACCGACGCCCCCTGACCCTCGCCGAGCTGCGCCACCTGGTGCGCCGTGACTGGGCAGGCCTCCCCGGCACCACGCTGGTCGTGCTGTCCAGCGACGTCGAGGGCAACTCCTTCTCCCCCTTCTCCACCTACAGCCGCTCCCAGTACGCGCCGCTCGGCGCCAACGACCTGGTGGGCGAGGCCTACCCGCTGCCCGAGGAACTGGAGCAGGACGCGGAGTTGCGCGAGCTGTACCCGGGCGGGGTCCCCGACACCGCCGTCCCGGCCCTGGTCCTCTACCCGCTCGGGTAGCCCGGCCGCGCGAAGCGGCCGGCCGGACCATCCCGACGGCCCGCGGCCCCACCGGCGCGGCGAGGCCCCCCTGGTGTCCTCGCCGCGCCCTCCCCTTCCCGGCTCAGCCGGCCTGCCGCACGAAAGGTGCCCCCTCCCATGTCCGACTCCGCGTCAGCCGCTGCCCGCGGCGAACCGAGACCCGTGCTCGCGATCAGCGACAGCCCTGACGACGACCCGCTCGGTCTGCTGCCCTGCCCAGTACCCGTGCTCTACCTGCCGTCCGCGCTGTTCAGCACCGCCGAATACCAGGGGGCCCCGCTGGTGCTCCTGGACGACCGCAGCTCCGCGAACTTCGCGCTGCGCCACATGCCCCACCGGCCCGGCCTGATCGTGATCACCGTCGACGCCGACGACCACACCGTCTACCAGCGGTCCGTCGCCCACGGCACCGAAGCGGTCCTCCTGGCCGGAGACGACCCGAGCTGGCTGCACATGCGCATGCACGAGGCGACCGGATGCCAGTACGCCCGCTGGGAGGACCTCCTGAGCGGCGGCCCGGCCGACCCGCCTCCGCCGACCGCCCGATGAACAGCGGCTCTCCAGCGCACACCGCCCCGATCCGAGCGCCGCATGACGGCGCCGCAGCCCCACCCCGTGAACCGGAGGGGACCCCCATGGCCCCGATCCCTCAGCGCTGCGCCGACCGGCCCCAGTCAGGCGGCCTGGTCGTGCCGTATGTGTCCGTGGTCCACAACGGCCACGCGGCCTTCGGCAGCCTTGATGCCGAACGCACGCTCGCCGCCCTGCTCCGCAGGCTGTGCCAGATCTGCGGCCAGTCCCTGAACGAGCGATGCTTCCTGATCGCCCGCCCGGCCGACGTCGCGCAGGGCTACACCGCCGAACCAGCGCTGCACCCGGAGTGCCTGCCCTACACCGCGATCCACTGCCCCATGCTCAACGGCACGGCCACGCACTACCGCCGGGCCCCCGTTCTGGACCGCCACCCCGCCGGACGGCCCTGCACCGACCCGTCCTGCCGCTGCCCCTCGCGCGCCCCCGACCAGGGATACACGGCACGTTCCGGCAGCCCGGCCGAACGGTACGAGGCATGGATGATCCGCGCACAGGACTACCGGCTCATCGCCCCGGCCGGCCGACCCGAGGCCGTTGCCGGTCTCAGCGTCGACGTGCCCGTCCTGCACCGCCGCGTCCTGCGCGCGGCCGTTCTCACCCCGGCCCAGCAGCGCCTGATGGACCTGTGGCGCGCCCTGGAGGAAGCGTGAACCGCCCTGTCCCACAGCTCGAACAGAAGGAGGACTCCGTGCTCGTCGCACCCGATCGCGCCACGGCCGAGGGCGAAGCAATCCGCCTGGCCCGGCAACTGGACGCTCTCCAGGAGGACACCGGCGAGTGGCCGGGGGCCAACACCGTCGACATCCTCGCCACCTGGCTGGGCCGCTTCTCCTTCGCCGACGCCCGCCCGCTCCCCACGCAAGCAGTCGGACGCACCTGGGTCCTTCGCCGGTGGGACCGACACACCGAGGAGGTGACCCACTGGTCGGACCAGGCGTCGGCACTCGCCAGGCTGGCGCAGCACGCGCGCAGTTCCTGGGACAACCTGGCGGGCGACGATGATGTCCCGCTCGTTCCTCCCGGTAACGACCAGGCGGTCGCCGACGTCTACTTCGGGCACCGCGACGACGAGGGCTACTCGCTGTACGCCGCCGAGATCTCCCGGGTCGTGCGCGCACAGCCTGAGCTGGGCCGTTGGGACGCCGACGCCTGCGCGAAGGCCAACAGCGCGGCGGTCTTCCACCCTCAGGAGCGGCCCGACGACGAGGGTCTGCCCTGTATCGAGGTAGCCGGGGTGCTCGTGTTCGCCTACCTCGACGCTGACAGCCGGACACTGCGGGTGTCGGTTCATCTCGACAGTACGGACAAGGAGTTGCTCCGTCCCGACGGAAGCGTTCCGCTGCGGGTGGAGGTCGAGGACGACACGGTGTTCCCGCCACCCCAGGCGGGGCAAGGCGCACCCGCCCCGCGCACCAGAGGCAGGACGTTGCTCGGGTGGCTCGCCGGCCGCGCTGGCAGGCGGGGCGGCACGAGCCGTTCCAAGGGGGTTGACCCTCCCAATAACGTACTAGTATTTGCTTTCAGGAGGTGTTCGCATGGCCCCGTCCGTCACGCAAGTGTCCGGCACCGTCACCGGTGACGTGGAAGTCCGCTTCACCGAATCCGGCCTCACCGTCGCCCGGTTCCGCCTCACCGAGACCCCCACCCGGTGGGACGCCGCCACGCGGCAGTGGTGCGACGGGACCCCGATCCGCTACGTCTGCACCATCTGGCGCGACCTGGCCCGCACCGCCTCCGAGTCCCTCGCCGACGGCACCGCCGTGCTGGTGAAAGGCCGCATCACCGAAGTCAAGGACGGCTGCATCTACCTGAGCGTCGACGACATCGGCATCAGCCTGCGCCAGCGCATCGTCTACACCGAGGCCAGCCTGCCCAGCCCGATCGCCGCCGCGCCCGTCACACCGCCCCCGGCCCCACCGGCAACTGCACCCAGCGCGTCCCAGCCCCGGCGGCCGGGCAGCCCGCCCCGCTGGTGGGAACAGAGCCGGTCGGGCGGATGGAACCGCACCGACACACCGTCCACGGCAGACAACGGCGCTCCCCTTCGCGCCGTTCGCTGACCCCTCCCCCCGCTTTCCCTTCGCCCGCCCCTGGCGCGGCACCGGTTCGCCTGCCGGTGCCGCGCCCTGCCCTTGAAAGGTCGTCATGTTCGAGCGACCCCTGTCCGATCGCGACGCTCGCGCCGCGCTCGCCGCAAGCTTCACCCCCGAGCAGGTCGCCGCCGACCTCACCGACCACTCCCCGGCCGAGGTCTGGCAGCGCCGCGCTCGCGCCGACGCCAGCGGCCGCCTGACCCGGCAGTCCCCAAGGGACGAGCTCTTCCGAGCGCAGCTCACTGCCGGTTCGTCATCCCCTCCGCCCCGGAGTGGCCCACCGCCCTGTCCGACCTCGGCCCGTACTGCCCGCTCGGGCTGTGGGCTCGGGGAGCCGAACATCTGCCGCGGCTCACCGCCAGCGCCGTGGCCGTCACCGGTAGCCGGGCGGCGAGCCAACAGGCCGTCGCCCGGGCGCATGCCTTCGCCACCGCCATGGCCCGGGCCGGACACACCGTCACCGCACCCCTCGCCTACGGCGTCGACGCCGCCGCGCACCGGGCCGCCGCAGAATCCGGCCGAGCCACGCTGGCCGTCCTGCCGCGCGGCCTGGACCGCGCCCACCCGCGCCCCCACGCCCAGTTGCTCGCATCCATCCCGGCCAACGGGGGTGCCGTGGTCAGCCTGTACCGGCCCGGCACCGACGTCAGTGGCGCCACACTCAAGGCCAGTGCCCGCCTGGTGGCTGCGCTCGCCCGCGCGGTCATCCTCGTCGAGGCCCTCGACCACGCCGAGGCGACCCGCGTCGCCGAGGCCGCCCTCGACTTGGACCGGCCCGTCCTCGCCGCGCCCATCAGCGCCGGCGTCCGCTCCAGTGGCAGCGCGCGCCTGCTCGCCGCACGGCGCGCCGTTTTGTGCCCGACCCCCGCGCGAGCGCTGGACCTGCTCTGACAGCCCGAAGACCAAGCGGTGCCGAGGCCGTTCCCGCAAGGCCCCGGCACCGCCGTCCCGGCGGCTCCCGTCCGGAGCCGGCGCCCGCTCCGTCCGCATGTCCGGCTCAGCCCGCCGCCCTGCTCGCCGCAGGCCCGGGCACTCGATGACAAGGAACGACGCCATGACCACCACCTACGCGGCGCCACTGCCCGAACTAGCCGCCGATGACCGCTTGGACACCGTCATCAACTGGGGGCTCGGCGCCGACTCGACCGCCTACCTCGCCCGAATGCTCACCGCCCCCGCCGCGCACGGCATCGACCTGGACCGCACCGCCGTGCTCTACATGGCGACCGGCAGCGAGTGGCCCGAAACCCGGCTCCTGGTCGAGGAGTTCATGCTCCCGCTGCTGCGCGAGCACGGTGTGCGCTTCGTCCAGATCGCGCGCAACGGCCACTTGAAGGCCGAGGGCATCACCGTCCTGGACGACTCCCGCCGCCCCGAGCGGCTCTTCGCCCGGGGACCGTGGACGCTGTGGGACGAGCTGGAGTCCGTCGGCGCCGTTCCCCAGCAGGCCGGAACCCGCAAGTGCAGCCTGCGCGCGAAGGGCGAGGTCGGTGACCGCTGGATCCCCTCCGTCATCGACGGACGGCCGTTCCGGCAGGTCATGGGCTTCAACGCCGACGAACCCGGACGCTGCTTCGGCGACACGACCGCGTCGAAGATCCCCGGAAGGACCGGGATGTACCCGCTCATGGACTGGGGCTGGGGCAGGCAGCGGTGCGAGGACTACCTGCGGTCCCGGTTCGGCGTGCACTGGCCCAGGTCCTACTGCACGTTCTGCTGCTTCCCCGCGTCCATGGGGGCGCTGCCCGCCCACCTGGAGCGGATGCGGAGCCACCCGGACATCGCCGGTGAAGTGCTGCGCCTGGAGTACACGGCGATGAGCCTCAACCCCAACGCGAAGCTGTACGGCAAGCGCAGTCTGCTGGAGCTGTTCGACCCCGCGCGGCCGCGAGACCGGGCGTGCCTGGACGCCTTCCAGCGCGAGCTCGACATGCCGTGGGCGCTGTACCGCGTCCGTCGTCTGTTCCTGCTGTCCGACGACGGGCGGCGGCGGCCGGTCATGCGCTCCACCGAACGCGTCGACCTCGGCCGGCCGCAGCAACTGGCGCGACGGCTCATCTCCGTGTCCGAACGCCGCGGCGTCGACGTCGAACACGACCCCGTGTACGGGCGCGCCCGGGCCTGGGTCCGCCCCCGCGGCACTGACCTGCCCATGGCGGAGGAGCTGTTCGCCACCGCCCCGGCCCGAGTGATCGACAAGGCGGACCGGAACTTCGAAGGCCAGTGGCGCGCCCTGCTCCGCGGGCGCCGCGCGGACCAACTCGCGCTCGGCTGAGCTGCCCGCTCGCCCCGGCTCCCTGGAGGACCTGACATGCCCGCTCCCTCACCTCCCGCCCCACGTCGTGCTGTACCTCGCGACGCCGTCGGGCGCTGACGTACGGGTCGTCATGCAGGCCGGTCTGCTGGCCTGCATGACGACCCCGGCCCAGGGCAACGTCATCCCGGCCGGCGCCCTCTACGCCTGCGACAACGGCAAGTTCGGCAAGGGCTGGCCCGGGGCCGAGGCCTGGATGACGTGGCTGAACGACACGGTCAACCGCTACGGGCCGAGCCGGTGCCTGTGGGCCCTCGCCCCCGACGTCCCGCTGGACGCCGAGGCCACCCTCCGCGAGTCACTGCCGTGGCTGGAGCGGATCCGTGCCCGGGGCGTCCCGGCCGCGTACGCCGCGCAGGACGGCAGCGAACACGGACTGATCCCGTGGGGCGACTTCGACGTGCTGTTCCTCGCCGGATCCACCGAATGGAAGACCGGCCCGGCCGCCCACCGCCTCGCCGCCCAGGCCCGCGAGCGCGGGCTGTCCGTCCACATGGGACGCGTCAACTCGCGCCGCCGCCTGCACCTCGCGCAGGCCATGGGCTGCGCCAGCTGCGACGGCACCTACCTCGCCTACGGGCCCCACACCAACCTCCCGCGCCTCCTGGCGTGCTCGACGAACTCCCCACCGCCCCCACCTCGATCGGAGATGAAAGATGACGACCTGGCTGCGCTACATCGGCGCCTCGATCATGGGAATCCTCGACCCCGTCCCCTCCGCCGTGCCGTCCCCGATGCCCGAGGAAGAGGGAGCCTGGGTCCGCGCCCATGCCTGGACCAAGGGCCTGCAGCGCATCGAGAACGCCTACCCGCACGGCTTCCACCGCCTGTGTTTCTGCGAGCACGGCACCTGCCATCCCTGCGCCACCGGGCATCACGACAGGTGCATCAGCCGCGACGGAGCTCGCGTCGACACTCACGTCGGAACGGTCACCGACCGCGGCGGCTTCGTGGTCGCTGTGATCCACTACGCCGACAGGCAGCGGCCCTGCCGATGGGTCTGCCCCTGCACCCACCCAGCTGCCCCTGCCGGAGCCCTCGCCCGGGGACCAGCTCAGCCTGTTCGGCGCCGCGGGCCGGATGCGAGCCGACGGGAACCCGGCATGAAGGCCGCCGGTCAGGACGTCCTGCCGTTCGGCGAGCTGCTTCCCGAGATGCCGGTCACGTCGCCCTGGTGCCAGCGTTGGCGCGGCCGCCGGCACTCCTGGCGTCATGTTCGGGACGGCGGGTTCGACGCGCGCCGGTACACCGTGGAACCGCTCGGTGAGGAGACGGCCAAGGCGTTCGTGATCAGGCATCACTACTCCGGGTCGTATCCCTCCGCCACGATGCGGTTCGGGTTGTACGAGAAGGCCGCCCACGGCAGGCCGCGGCTGTGCGGTGCCGCCGTGTTCGGGGTGCCGGTCAACGTCGCGGTGCTCACGAAACCCCTGCCGGACCTTCGCCCCTACACCGAGTCGTTGGAGTGCTCTCGGTTCGTCCTTCTGGACGATCTGCCCGGAAATTCCGAGAGTTGGTGCCTCGCACGCTGCTTCGATCTCCTGCTCTCCGCAGGGGTGCGGGGCCTTGTCTCCTTCGCCGACGGTGTCCCGCGCCGGAATGCCGCCGGTGCTCTGGTCATGCCCGGTCACGTCGGGACGATCTACGCGGCCAGCAACGCGGTGTACGCCGGCCGGGCAACGGCCCCGGACGGTGAAGGTCTTGCCGGACGGCTCCGTTTTCCACGACCGCACGGCCCAGAAGATCCGGCGCCAGGAGCAGGGCAACGAGTACGCCACGGCTCAGCTTGTCGCGCTCGGAGCGCCACGGCCGCGGCCGGGTGACGACCCGGCCAGCTGGCTGCGCGACGCCCTGGGCGTGGTCGGCGTCCGCAGGCTCCGGCATCCCGGAGTGCACCGGTTCGTCTTCCGGCTCGGCCGGTCCCGCCGCGAGCGCGAGGAGATCAGGCTCGGCCTGCCCGAGCTCCGGCCCTACCCCAAGCACCCCGACCCCGACCCGGTTCCCGTCTGAGGCTGCCGGCCATCGAACGCCGCGCCCCCGTGGCCGGCCCGTCCCACCGATCGGAGAAGTGATGTCCGTCCGTCCCACCGTCTGTCCCTCCCCGGCTCCCGACCTGGCTGCCTACGACCTCCTCGCTCCGCAGCTGTCGGGCGGCAAGGACAGCAGCGTGATGCTGTGGTCCTTCATGCGGACCGCGTCCGCGGCCGGCGTCATGGACCGGGTGACGACCTACCACGCCTCGCTCGGCACTCTCGAGTGGCCTGCGGTCACGTGCGAAGGGACGACCTACCCGTCCGTGTCGCAGCTCGCTGCCGCCCAGAGCGCGGCGCAGGGCATTCCCGCTCACCGGCACGTCGAGGTCGCCCGGCCGTTCTCGCTGCTCGCCGAGATCGCCTCGTACGGCCGGTTCCCTCGTCTGGGCAGTCCGTACTGCCGCAAGTACGCCAAGGAGTCCATCATCTCCAGCGCGTGGACCCCGATGGTGAGGGAGCTACGCAGGCAGCTGGGGCGGCCCGTGCGCATCCTGAAGGTGATGGGCCTGCGCGCCGACGAAAGCAGGGATCGCGCCGACCGCCCCGCCTACCGGAACGTCCTCACCAACGGCGCCCGGATCGTCGACGAGTGGATGCCGGTGCAGGACTGGCCCACCGCCGCGGTGCTGGAGTGGCACCAGGACGCGCCGGTCCCCCACCACTGGACCTACGACTCCCACCCCGGGGCCGGCGATTGGAAGGGCACCAGCCGGTGCTCGTGCTCGCTGTGCGTCTTCGCCTCCAAAAGGGACCTGGTGCTCGCCGTCGCGCGCCGGCCGCGGCTGGCCGACCTCTACGCTGAGGTGGAGGCGGTGCGCGGCGACACGTTCCGGCCCGACTGGCGCATCGCCGAGCTGATCGAGGCCAGCCGGCGGCCCAGTGCCCCGGATCCTGGGATCATCTGTGCCGATGACGGAACCGATATGGACGTCCTGGAGCAGCAGGTCCGTCGCGCCCTGCAGCAGAGGCCCCGCAAGTCGGTGCACCTGGCGGCCGCGCAGCGGCGTTCTGCCTGCGACGGCTGCACCTGACCCACAACCTTTTCAGCACTTCCGGGGAGGGACACCGACCATGACGATGATGCCGACCGAGCGCATCCTCGACCTCGCCGCGGCCGCGGCGACCGCTTCCGATGAGGACTTGGTGCCGCTCCTGCGGGAGGCAAACGAGGTCTACCAGCAGGGCTTTGAGGAGATGCGTCCGGGTGTCGAGGCCCGCTTCGCCGCCTCCTCGGATGCGGAGCTCACGGCGGCGGCGCGCGCGGCCGGCGTGTTCTGCGACACCAATCTGGAGCGCGGCGAGCTGCTCCTGATGCTGGCGCTGTCCGAGTGGGAGATGACCCCGGCGGCCATCGCCTACGCGGAGATGGCCGGGGACGCCGCCCGCCGCGGAGTGTGTCTGCTCCCCCAGGAGTAGCCCGTCGGTCGGGACACCCTCCCGGCCGCTAGCTAGACCCCCTCACCAAACTCGTGCCATTATTTGGGTTGTGGGCCGGAGTGGCCGGCTCACAACCCGACGGACGGATACGTCTGCCATGACCTCGCACGGTGAGCCTCGCCTGGCCGACAGTGCCGAGATCGCGGCCGAGCAGGGGCTCACCCCCGCTCGTATCAACACGCTCTACAAGGAGCGCGCGGAGAACGGTTTCCCTGAAGCCGTCAGCCGCCGCGGTCGTGCCCGGCTCTGGGACCACGCCGAGGTCAGCAAGTGGTTCGCCGACCGCACATCCGCGATTCGGGAATACACACCGCCGACCCTCGATCCGGAAGAACTGCTGAACGCGGCGGAGGCCTCGAGGTTTCTGGGCTACAAGAATCCTGGCCAGGTCAAGAGCTACGTTCGCGACCACCCTGGCTACTTTCCAGAACCCGATGAGGTCGAAGAGCTGGGGACCCCCGAAAGCCCCTACCGTCGGCAGAAATGGCGCGTGCAGACCCTGCTGAACTGGCAGGCGAATCGTCCGGGCCCGGGCAGGCGCTCCGTCGAGCGGCCGACTCCTCCGCTCCCCGACGTCCCCGTCGACGGTGACCTCGACGAGCTCCTCGGCGCCACTCAGGCCGCGGCTCTGCTCGGGTTCAAGAGCGTCAACTCGTTCTCCAGCAGCTTGGGCCAGGGCAACCTTCCTCTGCTGAAGACCACGGACGGAGTGAACGAGCGCGGCCATCGGCGCTGGACGCGCCGCCGGGTACTCGAGCAGGCAGCAGCGCGTCGTTCCAGAACCTAATGGACCGGTGGCGAGCACTCATTGCTCGCCGCCCCTTGAACGCGGCGCCCCGGTTACGGGGTCGTTGGTCCCTTGCGGGCCGGAGCGCCGCACGATGGCCGGCATGGCGTGGCTCGCCACCACGCCCCGCAGCAGCACCACAGCTGCTGCGGACCGGCCATCGCCGGACACCTCACCAGGCAACCCTCCGCGCAGCACGGGAAGAACCCGTCTTTGAAACTCAAGTCAATGACAGCCGCTGTGAGCTGTCCCCCACCTGGGCCAATGTCCAATCTTGCTACGGCTGATCGACCGTTATGGGCAAGGTTGAAGGATCCAGATCCCGGCGCATACTGGCGCGCATGGCATCAAAGGCGTCGAACCACGGCCGACCATCACTCTGGAGCTCCGCCCAGGTGCCGAATCTCCGGCCAGCGATGAGTTGTCGAACGAGGTCGCGCATGCCCTTCATGGTCTGGTCGGAGAGAACAACGATCGCAGGTGGCGCCGTGATCGCCATCTGGTAGCGCAGCTCGTACACCCCACCGTTGCGGTAAGCGAGTTCCGCCTGACGTGCCCGTTCCGGCCAGGGCTCCGTGCTGTCGATAACGGCGGCGCGGATGTCGCTCCAGGTCTTGGCCACGGCTGCGAGGTAAGCGGCATACAGTTCGCGTTTGATCTCAGTACGACGCTCATTCTGCTCTCGACGCCACTTGGCTCGGTCGGCTATCGATGTGGCGCCCACTCCAATGACCGCGCCCGTAACTGTGCCTAGAAGAGTCCCCCAATCCATCCCCTCAAGGTAACCCCTCCTCCGCGTGAGCAGTCGCGCAGTCCTTTGAACCTGCCAGAGTGATGGGAGGTGCTCAGATCTTTCTTATGCTCGGCCGTCATCATCTGCGGCAGCGGATCACCACACTCCCGGCAGTACCGCCGAGCGTCGCGCCACGCCCCACACGCTAGATCATCCAGGCCTACTAAGAAGCTGTGTCACATCCTCTTTCCGCAGGTCATAGGACATAGGGGTGAAGGGTGATCGTTCTTGCCGTTCGGTTCGGTGTCCATCCGACGTCGAACCGAACGGCAAATGAGAGATCGTCAGGCGGCTGCCGTGAGAGAGGCCGGGACGATCTTGTTTCGACGGTTCCGGCGGGTGAGTCGGCGGGTCATGAGGGTGATGAACGCCCACTGGATGTGGGCTTCGGCGTGGGACATGAGGCGTTCGTAGTCCCGCGAGTTGCGGCGGGCCCGCATCGTCCACGAATTCGACCGTTCAACCACCCAGCGCTTGGGTAGCAAGACGAAGCCCTTGGCGTCCTTGGGCCGGGGGACGACCTTGATGGTGATGCCGAGGGTGTCCTGTGCCCAGGTGGCGAACTCCTCGCCGCCGTAACCGTTGTCGGCCCAGACCAGGACGATTTCGGGGTGCTCGGCATGAAGGCGGGTCAGCAGAACGCGGGCCGCGTCGCGGTCCTGGACGTCGGCGGGCGTGACGAGGAGGTCGACGAGAAGGCCGTCCTGGTCGACCAGAAGATGCCGCTTCCTCCCGTTGATGTGCTTATTGGCGTCGTAGCCGCGCGTCGCTTTCGATACGGTCTCCGCGCCCTTGACGGATTGCGAGTCCACGATCACCCGGACCGGCCAGGGACACCGCCCTCGCCGCAGCCGCAACCGCCGGCGGAGCTGGTCGAGGATGCGCCTCAGGACGCCGCCCTTCGCCCAGCGGGCGAAATACCCGAACACCGTGCGCCACGGAATGCCGAAGTCAGCGGGCAGCGCCCGCCACTTCGCCCCGTTGTCGGTGATGTAGCGGATTGCGTCGACCACGCGGCGGCGGGGCCACTTCTCAGGAGCCCCACCCTTGGGGGTCTGGCAGGCGGGGGTGGGCAGGAGCCGTTCCAGCAGGGCCCATTCGAGGTCGCTGGTATCGGAGGGGTAGCGGTAGCGGGGCAGCGGCATGACGGGGCGCCGGGCCGCGACCTGAGGAAGAAGCCAACTGCCGGGCGGTCGCGGCCCGCTGCCTTTCCGGGGGTTCACTCCAGGTTGGCGAGGAGGTGCAGGGTGGACTCGATCGCGCCCATCTGCGCCATGACCGTGCGGATGTACGGGTCGTCGGGCTTCTTCTTCTGGTGCGGCAGGAGGATCCCAGCGATGAAGTTCTCCACCCGGTGATGGACGGACTCGAAGAACGCCCGCTCGTAGCCGATCCAGACCTCTGGCGCGTCGTCCAGCATCCGGTAGCCCCATGTCTTGTCCCAGGTCACCGGCGGGAGCCCCTTCGCTGCGGCGACCTGGCGCAGGTGCGCGAGCCCGGTGTGGACCTGGGCGCGGGTGCGCTCGGTGGCCGCCATCAGCTGGCCGATCGTCAGGCCGGCGGGACGGGCCTCCAGCAGGGCGGACAGAACGGCTTCGGCGTGGACGTGAGCGGGAACGCCCCGCCCCATCGCTACTCGCCCGAGCCCTTCAGCAGCTTCTGAAGCTGCTCGTCCAGGTCGACCTCGCCGCGGGTGACCGCGTTCTCGATCCAGTCCGCCGATGCCCGCACCCGTGCAAGGCCCCGCAGGATCGTCTCGCGTTCGGCGTCGTCGTAGGGCTCGCCGCGCAGGTTCGGCACGATCCTTCCGGCGGTGACGGTGAACTGCGTGCAGACCGCGACCAGGTCCATGAACTGGGTGTTGTGCTCCATGCGCCGCAGCTGGTCCAGCTGCGGGGCGGCTTCCTCCTGCCCGTACTGGACTTGCTGGCGGAACTGGTCGAACTGCGCCTCGTTCACGGCGTGCCTGGCCGTGTCGTCGGCCATGGCCTTCGAGGCGACCGCCGGGCGGCGCAGGAAGTCGGTGGCCACCCGCGCGGCCACCTGGTCGTCGGCGGCCAAGTCGTGGATCGCGTCCACCTTCTCCTGGACACTCTCGGGGGTGTCCACCTTCCAGCCGACGATCCGTTTCGCGCTGTCGTGCGTCCAGCGCGCGGGCCCGCCACGCGGATGGGGCGGAGGGTTGTCCACCGCCTCGAACCGCTCCTGTTCATCCGCGATGGAGGCGAGGATCTTGTGGATGGTGTGGGAGACATCCGCCCGCCGGTGTTCCTTCGGCCAGCGCGAGGCCACCCACCGATAGTCCCGGATCGTCGTGTAGGCGAGGCCGACGTCCTCGGCGAACAGGCGCAGCGCCTCGCTGACCGTGAACAGTTCATCGTTGCCCGACGGGTTGGAGCCGCCGTAGGAACGCATCGGCTCGATCTCCGTGGCCGCGTCCCCGAGCTGCCACTGGACGCTGCTCATCGTGGCGACCCAGTCCCGCCCCAGCTTGACCAGCTCGTCGTAGCGCTGCCGGATCACACTGCCGACCATCCCGGTCATCCGGACACCACCCTCACGAGCCCCGGGGACAACACCCTCGCGTGCCGTCAACTTGCCCTGGAAACCCGTCGCTTCGCACAATCCGACCGCCTCGCCCCGGGGGCAAGGGCGTACCGGCCCGGCGCTCGAAGCGGCCCCACCATCACCGAACGCGCAGGCTCACGCCCCGCTCTGCCGCGCGCGCCGCGCGTGCCAGGCCCGTTTGCGGCAGGCGGGAGAGCAGTAGACGGCCGAGGCGGGACGGTCGACTCCCACCGTCCACGACACCCCGCACTCCGGGCAGACAGCCTTCACACCGGCCTTCACCGCCTCGGTCCTCGACCGGGCCCGACGCATCCGCCGCCAGTGCCTCGAACGGCAAGCCGCCTCACAAAACACCGCCGTCGACTTGGCCTTCGGCATCAACGGCTCTCCGCATCCACGGCACAGCCGCGGCCCAGCGTCGTTTGCCGCAGTGATGGCCAGCCGCAGCCGGACACCCCGTTCTTTGCCCATATGGGCACCGTACGATGGCTGACCGCTCCCGCCCAGACGCGTCGTTTGCCGTTGATCGACGACAAACAGCAAGTCTCGGACGTGCGCCGAACGCCTCCTCGAATGGAGCGGGGCGCCACTAAAGTGCTGCGATGAACAATCAGTCTCTTGAGGGAACTGTTGCCCGCCTCGTCCCGTTATCCGTCGACCACGCCGAAGCTCTCTTTCCGTCGGCATCCGACCCTGAGGTATGGCGGTGGATGCCCCGGCCGCGGCCCACGTCGGTAGCCGAACTGCGCGAGATGCTCGGCAAAATGATCGCCGACCCCGCAAGGCGCTGCTTCGCAGTGCGACGCCGCGACGATGGCGCCGTGGTCGGGTCAACCAGCATCTACGAGCTCGACCTGGCCGAGAGACGCGCGGAGATCGGCGCGACCTGGTTCGACCGTTCCTGCTGGGGCGGCCCCTACAACGCCGAATCCAAACTGCTCCTGTTCGGCTACGCCTTCGACGATCTACAACTCGCTCGGTTGGCGCTTCGCACCGACAACCTCAACGTACGGTCCCAGCAAGCCCTCGCCCGCCTCGGCCTCGCGTACGAGGGAACTCTGCGAAGCCACATGCGACGCCAGGACGGCACCCGCCGCGACTCGATGTACTACAGCTTGCTCGCAGACGAATGGCCCACTGTCCGCGATGCACTACTGGCTCGAGTCGCCTCCAAGGCCACTGCCTGAACACACCTCTCCCGGCGCCTGCAGGCCAGGGGCTTGCCCCTGGCCTGCATCGAAAGCCCACTCCGCTTGTCATGCCAGGACCAGACACAGCTTCTCAGGACGCGGTGATGTAGGTGCGGCTGGCGGCCGCTTCCCCGCGGTAGCGGGCCACTCGGTCCCACGCCTTCATCCACTCCCGTACGTCTGCCGTACGCGTCACTCCGCAGGCGTGGATGAAGTGACCGAGGAGGTCCTTGGTGCAGTGCCGCGTCCCGTTGAGCACGGCGCCCAGGGTGCTGTGGGGCAGGAAGCTGCCTCCCCCTCCAGGGACGGCCGCCCTCTCCTCCAGGACGCGGAGCGAGGGCTGGCCTGCGGACAGACGCAGCTCCCGCATCGCCTGGAGAAGTTCACCGGGTTCGTTGATGTAGGGGACGGCGGGTGCCGTCCGGGGAAGCGCCGGGACCGTGATGCTGTGAACCTGCATCTTGGCCCGCGCCGCCTTGTCCCACAGCTTCCTCGCCATGGGGACAGAGCCCTGACAGGACTCCACGTAGGCCCGGACGGTCGCCCACGCGGGAAGGGAACAGCCCTTGTCCGCGCGGAACAACGTGCACTGGGAAACGGGAAGCCCCATCTTTACGGATGCATGCGCCATGCGGCTGTAGCTGAGGCCAGAGAGCTGGCGGAGGTCGGTAAGCCACTCCGCCAGCTCTCGCACGGCCTGATCAGCCGGGGCGCTTTTCGTGCGCCCCATCGCCGGACTCCTTACAGAGAACGACGATGGGGGAGCGACTGGATGAGCCGACGGACCAGCTCGATACCGAGCATGCCGCCGGCGCCCAGGGTGAGCGCCGCGGTCTCCACCGGCATCCCGAAGATGATGAGGCCGGTGAAAAGCACCAGCACGATCACCACGAGGATCGTGGGAATAGCGGGCAGGGGATAGCTGGGGCTCATCGGCCCCTCAACGCAGGCAGACGCCTGAGACGACTTCTTCACGGATGTCCTTCCGACTCGTTGCCACTCGACTGGCGTCGAAGCGATCCCCCGGCTTTGCCGAGCCAGGAAATCCGACACCTTCGGCCGATCCTTCCGCGATCGCAATGGAGCAGTCCAGACGCCTCGAGGCAGCCATTTCACTTCGTCCCAGGGCAAGTTGAAACGGTGAGCGCGATGTCCTTGCAGCTCACGGCGGTCGGACACCGGCGAAGCGGGCCTCCAGCCCTCCCAGTGGCAGGCGCTGTCCCGGATCCGCCGCGAGATCACCGTTGAATCGGGCCGCCCTCAGGTCCACACTCGGCTGCACGCACCACGGTCTGGCCTCACGTCGGTCCGTGCCGCAGATAAAGGAGATGTCGATGTAGGACGATGAGGGACCACGCCGCCCGCTGAGAGCATGGCCCAAGCCTGCCATTTTGCTTTCAGAAACGGCCGAGAGGTCTGTCTTTTTACTCTCGGTATCGCGCGCGGACGCATGCCCGTTTCCGGGTCAACGTTGTGGTCTCACCATGGCCTACTGCAGATATCTCCACCACGGTCGCCCTGGCCGTTGCCACTCGACACAACAGGGATGGTCGGCCTGTTGCCGCAGGACCGGCCGAGCAAGGGGGCAGAGGCCCTGCGCTCGTCACAGTCACAGAGGCGTCCTCGGCGGCATGCTGAGGACGCCTCAGTGCGTCCAGAGCGCTTCGGCCGTTCCTCCGCCCCCGGACAGCCGCCTCCCTCGGTGATGCCGCGCCCACTCAGCACCCACCAACCACCCCTTCCCGCCCCAGTTACCCCTGTTAGAACTAACGGGCCTTACATGGAGCTTCTTCAGCGTTGCCGCTCCAGCGTGAGGATGGCCTTGGCGATTGACGTCATGCGGTTGGGGCTGCACCGGGACCTGCGGAAGATCCGCCAGGACTTCAGCCTCGCGACGCCGCGTTCGACGGACGCTCGCGCTGCGGCCAGTGCCTGGTTGCGGGACTTTTCGGTGGGGGTGAGTTCCTGCAGGGGCCTGCGTTTGATGCCGGTGGTCAGCCATGGGCCGGCGCCCTGGTAGGCGAGATCGGCCAGGATGGGAACGCCTTGGCGTTCGCAGATCCGGATGATCCGGTGGGTGCGGGCGGCAGTCAGGTCATGGGTGCGGCCCGGCAGGGCGGGCGAGAGCCACAGCAACTGGCCGCCGGGGTCGGTGACGACCTGCACGTTCACGCCGTGGCGCCGGTGTTTGTGGGAGTAGTCGGCCCGGCCGTCGCCGACCCGGTCGCACTCGGCGAGGGTGCCGTCAAGCAGGACGAACTCGGGTTCGTGCTCGCGCAGCGTCTTCAGGAGGCCTGGTGCACGTTCGGCGAGCAGGTCGATGACCGCGCTGGTGTAGGCGTGGGCGGTGGACTCGCTGATCCCGAACCCGGCGGCGATCTTCGCAAGAGTGGTGTGCTCGCGCAGGTACACCAGTGCCACCATCGCGCGCTGGGACGGACGAAGCTTGCAGCGCCGGTCGCCCTCACGGGTGATGATCAGCATGGTGACCCACTCCACGAGTACATGCGGCAGGTCGAGTGCGGCAGCATGGATGACCAACGAGGCCCCCGAGCAACGTGATTGAGACGTCAGACATCTCGATCAACAGCCCGGGGGCCTCGCTCGTTGCGCTACACGGCCCATCACCCGATCGGTGGCCAACTCGAAGAGGCTCATGGCATGACGTGCGCCAGGCGCTCACCCCGTAACCCCAGCGGAGTGAGCGCCGCGCACGTTCGGGTGTCCTGCTGACGGCTTCCGCTACACCCTGGACGACCGGACGCCGGCGTGCGTGCACCCGCACAAGGTGGGGCTGGAGCCGGACCGGATCGCCCCGCCGCTCAGGACGGAGCCGAACGCTACGTCGCGGCGTAGTCGGTGGCGCTGGCCATTCCGCGGCCGGTAAGCCGATGGAGGCGCGCGAGCTGCGCGTCACCCCGTATTCACCAGTCAGCTCCGCCGGGGCTGCGGACCTTCCCCGAGTTCCTTGCGCAGCGGCGCAAGGTACCGGGTGCGCACGGTGTCCCACTTGCGACCCGTCAGGGACTCCAACTCCGGCTGGTAGCTCGGATCCTCAACGATCTGGCGGTCCGACCAGGAGGTGCGTACCTCCTGGGGCAGCGCGAGGTACCAAGCGCGTACCTGGCCCTTGACGACCTCGGTCTCCGGCCGTTCGTCCGCCTCGGGTTCGATGGGCGGCAAGTCTTCAGCAGCGCCTGCCGCCGTGGGCGGCGGGAGCAGCAGCCGCACCTCCTGCAGGACCTGGTCGACGTCGCCGCCCTCGCGCACGGTCCTGGCAGCCTGCTCCAGCGCGGCGGCCACCGAGTCGCGGTACTCGGCGTTCAAGCGCTCGGCTCGAGCACGGGCGGCCTGGAGTTTGGATATGGGGTCTTCAGAAGATCGCACGGGTTCAGGCTTTCATGCCCATGCCGCACGAGCGCCAGGCTCCCGGTCACGCACCGGCCCACCTGGCCCCACTTCCGGCGCCCCATGTCCGCGATTCGCGGACGCTGTTGAGGCGGACGCTCCCGTGGCGTGGCGCGCGGAAGGCGGGAAAAGTCGCACCGGACCCCCGGCGGTCCGGCTCGTTGACCAGTGCAGACGCGGCCACCTGCGGCTGCCGCGATGGGACGAGGTGAAGAGCATGCCCGAGGCGGTCACGCCGGAGGTAAGGGCCGCGCAGCGACGCGTCATCAGCACGGTACGGGTCTCCGGGGTGTTCAACAGCGACGGGCTCGCGCTGTGGCGGGAGACCGGATGTGGCGAGTGGAAGGCCACCGCCGCCGACCTCGGCCGAGACCTGGACCTGCTGGAGGTGCCGCACACGATCGTCACGGCCTTCCGCTTCCCGCTCGCCAACTCCCGCAGCAAGGCGATGCGGCGCGGGGAGGAGATCCGCATCGTGCGCAACGACCTGACGCACCTGACCCGGTGGATGCCCTCGCTGAAGGAAACGATCGGCGACATTCCCGAGGACTGCCCGGGCTGGCCCTTCCCCCTCTTCCGGCCCCGAGCGGACAGCATGGCCATCGTTGGCCTGGCGCTGTCGGCGGACTGGCCGCTCTGGTCGAAGAAGCAGGCCCGCGCCGCCCGGCTAGTCTGCGCGGAGTGCGACTGCGACCTGCGGGACCGCAAGGACAAGGACCGGCTGCCCTACGACATCCGGCTTCCGGAACAACTCAACCGGCGGCGGCTGGTGTGCGGGCGGTGCTGTGAGCACGGCGTCGATGAGATGGAGCGCCTGGCCCAGTTGGACGGAGACCCCTCGTGACCGGCCGCCAGGCCCTGCCTCCAGGCACGGACACCATGCTGATCGCCGAAGTAGTCGGTCTACTCAACTCCGCCGAACACTACCTGACGGCTGGCGCCGACGCCCGCCTGCACTACCTGGACAAGCGGGCCGCGCTGCACCGGCTCGTCGACGCCACCGGCTACGAGTCCTCCCGCTACCTCGCGCAGGACGCCGAGGACCGGGCCGCCGATGCTCGCGCGGCGGATGAGGCCATGGCCCGCGAGTGCAGCGCCCCGCCGCCCAAGCCCGGCCGGGTCTGAGCGGCACCGAGACATCGAGTTGCCCCCGTTCCGGGCGTGCCCGCGGTCCCTGCCCATGCCGTCTGACGTGCGGGTTACCGCTCGCCGAAGGTGCGGTCGAAGCCCTGGAGCATCGGGTCGAGTTCGGCTACGGCGCCGCACAGGGAGCACAGGCGGGTGCTCGGATGCTGGGCGGCGTCCAGGGCGTGCTCCAGATCCAGCACCGGCGCTCCGGCGGGTGCTTCCTCGCAGTCGACGGCGTGGACGACTCTCTGCCCGGGCCCGCGTCGGCCGCCCTGCTTCTGCAAGGACCCAGCCGGACGGCCGGCGGGGCCCGAGGATGCGTTCCTCCGGCGCCGGTGGCGGCAGCCGCGTGGTGGGGACGTCGTCGTACGAGACGCCGTCGATCGCCCGCACGTGGTCGGGGGCCTGTACCCACACGACGTACCAGGCCGGCTCCACACTGCCCTGGAACTGGTGGAGAGACAGTATTCCGAGGGTGTGCAATTCGGTCGTCAACTGCGAAGCGCCCTCCTGTGGCAGCAGGGCGCTTCGCAAGATAGAAGCCATTATCGACCGATAAGGGAGCGTAGGACCGGCACGCTGGCGCCCGCCCCCGTGAGGCCGGCTAGTACAGATGCTGCTACAGAGGCGCCGCTGAGCACAGTCAGTGCACCCACAGCGATGCCAATGATCGCCGCCGCCAGCAGTACGACACTGGTGTGCAGGGTCAAGAACGGCGGTTCCGAGCCGGGACCGCCTGCAGTGGGAGGGTTCGTGTTCATGTCTTCACCGTCACTGCATCGACGCTTCTGACCTGCATGAATGGAACAACACCGTCAAAGTCCGAACACGTCCGTACACGCCGATCACTGTTCAGTGTTGTTCGGCCGGATTCGGCTGCGCTTCGCGATAGTGCCTCTAACCTGCTGGTCACCGAACAGCTGAGACGGGGATGACAGCATGGCAGAACATCGCGATGCGAACCGCGATGACAACACCTATGAGGCGGCGCTTCAAGGGTTGGGAGAGGCACTCACCAACCTGAAGCGGCAACGGGGCGCGCCATCCTACGACCGGATCCGGGCCCGCGGATCGAAGCTACTGGGGGAGGGAAGCGCCAGTTCAAAAGCCAGTATGAGTGGTGTGTTCGCCGGGCGGCAGTTTCCAACCATGGATCGGCTTCTCTGGCTGGTTCGAACGGTGTTGTCCTATCAAGATGGTGAGGAAGGACGCCCGCCCCAACGCGACAACCCGATACTGGAGCCGTGGCGTGAACGCTGGCGCCAGATCGACGCTCTTCGGAAGGCGGCCCGGAGGCGATCCAGCACACCAGAGAGCGCGTCCGACCCTCTTAGCACTCAGCCACACTCCCGGTCGGAGAAGCAGTACTACCCGCTGCACCGTCCTCTCTTCAGCGGTCACCCCGTCCGCCACTTGGCGTTCTCGCCGCCAGAGGGACGCTGGCTCGCAACCAGCAGCGCGGACGGACGTGTGCGGCTGTGGGACACCGAGGTGCTCGCTGAGACGCGAGACCCGCGAACCGTGACCACCGGGCCTGTCACGGCGCTGGCGTTCTCGCCGCCTGATGGGCGGCTGCTCGCCGTTAGCAGCACTGGCCAGGTACATCTACATGAGGCAGAGACCGGGAAGCTGCAAATTGCCTTGCCTGGTCAGCGTCAGGTCACCGCCCTGGCGTTCTCGCCAGACGCACGACGTCTTGCTACCGGCGGCGAAGGAGGTGTTCGGCTCTGGGATGTAAACGACGGCGTCGTCGTGAGGACCTGTCAGGTTGACGATTCTGTGTCCGCTCTGGCGTATACGCCAGACCAGCGCCTGTTCATCACGACTGACGGAGGCGATTGCTACTTGTGGGATCCAGAGACTGACGCCAAGATCGCTGCCTCGTACAGCGAGGGGCCCGTTACGGCTATGGCGCTTTCGCCCGATGGGCATGTGCTCGCAACCGGCGACGGCGGAGCGACCTGGTTGTGGCTTGTAGCGGATGTAAGAACGCCCAACGACGGCGGCATGATTCTGAACCTGTACCTGGGCGGCGACCGCGAGCAGATCAGAGCGTTGGCCTTCTCTCCCGATGGCTGGCTCGCGATTGGATCAAATAGGGGAGTGCGACTCTGTGACACGACAATCGGGCGTGTAGACGCGTTCGGCGAGCATGAGGTGTACACAGGTGATCTCCTTGTTGATGACGACGTCACAGGTCTCGCTCTCTCGCCGAACGGACGGTTGCTCGCCGTCACAGTCGCGCACAGCAACAGCGTACGGCTGTGGAAGTCTTAACGCGGGCGTCCTGGGCCGTATAACCAGCGCGAACCGATCATGCGTTCAAACCGGTGGTGAGGCGGCCGACGCCACGCACGCGGCCGCCCGACACCGAGCCCGGAAGGACCGTGCCGAACGGTCGCCGGCTGCGGGGCGCCGGTGACCGACCGGCACCCGCACTGGCCGGGGGTTCTGGTCCCCGGCGAACGGTGCGAACAGCCCCATCGCCTTCTCCGTCACCCCGTACGTCGCCGCACACGTGCCCGGTGAGGTCGACAAGCACCTCGCCAAAGTGGCCGATCACCATGGGGTGACGGAACGTCAGGCGCGCCGCGTGCTCGACCAGCAGGTCCTGCCCGACCTTCGGGTAGTCGACCTGGAGATCCGCGACCACCTCTCCCCGGAGACCCGGCACCTCCTGCGGGTCGACCGGGACGTCCCACGGAAATACCGCGGCGACCCCGACGACGCGCCCACGATGGCGCTCGCGCAGTTCCTCGGGCCGTGCGTCATCGTCACCAACGACAGCGTCTTCTCCCGTTTCGGATTCGCCGTCATTGAGTGGATCCCCATCGCCCAGCGCGTGCTGCGCGTGGCCGGGCTCGAAGCCACCGCCGCGAACGCGCTGGTCCTCATCGAGCTCGCCCTGCGCCTGTTCGGTGCGGGCGCGCACCGCGTGGTGGCCCTGGCCGCACGCAACCCGCTGCCCGCGGCGCTCGCCGGCGGCGGCCTGCTGTGGTGGTGCTACCGCCGCGGCTACCTGGCCCGCGGCGACTGGCGGCGGCGTCTTGCCCGAGCGGGGGAGGCGGCAACGCCGCTGATGGAACTGGTCAGTGCCGGGAGGACCGAGCGCCAGCTGCTCCGCGACTCGCTCCTGGTGGTGGATCCGCCTGCCTATCCCACCACCGAGCAGCTGGCCGCGCGGTACCTCGCGCGTTGCGGCCGGCCCCTGACGCCCGGGAACCTGCGTGACGCGCTCGACCGGCGCGGCCACACGGTCTCCGCCGCGCAGCTGAAGCGGGACATGAGCGCCCACCGCGCTTTCGTCCGCGCGCCCGGCGACCTGTGGACCATCGGCCGCCCTGCACGGGAATGCCCGAGCTAGCCGAAACGGTGTTCCATAGCAGGAGATGGCGGGTTAAGGTCGCGACCTGGGAGAGATCTTGCACGGAAGGGCCCGGGGTGGAGAACAGCGCCACAGCGCGGCGGGGACGTCCCCCGGGCCGCCGGACCGTTGAAGGGGAGCTGACGATCCGCCAGGCTGCCATCGTCCGCTACATCACGCAGGCCGTCGACCGGCAGGGCTACCCGCCGACCATGCGGGAGATCGGCCAGGCCGTGAAGCTGTCCAGCACGTCCTCCGTGGCCCATCAACTGACGGCCCTCGAACGCAAGGGTGTCCTGTACCGCGACCCGCACCGGCCCCGTGCCTATCGAGTGCGGCCCTCCTGGGCGCCCGACCTGGGCAGCGCGGGCGAGCCACCGGCTGAGGTACCGCTCGTCGGGCGGATCGCGGCGGGCGCACCCCTGCTCGCCCACGAGGTGGTCGAGGACGTCTACTCGCTGCCCCGCCAAGTCGTCGGCGAGGGCGACCTGTTCGCCCTGACGGTCTCCGGTGACTCCATGATCGACGCGGCGATCTGCGACGGCGACATCGTGACGGTACGACGGCAGGACAGTGCGGACCACGGCGACATCGTCGCCGCGCTCCTGGAGGACGAGGCCACCGTCAAGGTGCTCCGCCGACAGGACGGGCAGGTATGGCTCGCCCCGCGCAATCCCGCCTACCAGCCGATCCCCGGCGACCAGGCGCAGATCCTCGGAAAGGTCGTCGGCGTCCTACGCCTGCTCTGAACAGGACCCAAGCCCTCCAGCGCGCCCGGCCGTTGGACTGCTGAACCGCACCATGCCCGGCCAGACCATCTGCAGTGGCTCGACGACCGCGGTGTCCTTAGCTCGGCGTGGCGGTGTGCGGTGTGGCCGGTTTGGTGGCGCAGATGGTGCCGCGGTCCTGGATGATCGCGCAGGCGCGGGCGTCCCCGGGGGTGCCGGCCGCCACCATGCTGGTGTGCGCGTCGTGTCCGTACTGCTGGCGGTATTCCTCGGCGTCGCCATGGCGGGGGGTGATGGTCACGCGGTCTCCGGCCGAGGTGTGGCTCATCTTGGCCCAGGCGGCGGCGCACCGGCTGCTGTAGCGGAGCTCGATGACCGCGCCGTACTTCTTGCCGATGTACGCGGTCACGGCGTCCTTGGCGCAGATCGAGTGGGCCGGATCCAGGGTGGCGCAGGCGGTGCCGTGGCAGCTGACCGTGGGGGTGGGCTCTACGGCGGGCGAGGCGGAAGCGGCGGGCGGCGCGGCCTGTGCGCCGGAGGGGTCGTTGGCGTTGGCGTTGATGGCCCAGAAGAGGAAGACGCCGCCGGCGACGGCGGCGCCGACGAGCCCTGAGACGAGCGGGACGGTTTTCCGGGCCGTGCTGCGACGGCTGCCCTGCGCGGGCGCGCCCTGTGCGCCGGCGGGCGTCGGGTGCGGCTGTTCCTCGGCGAGCTCGGGGACCTGCTGTTGGGCTGCCCATGCGGCGTCCCACAGGCTCAGGAGTTCCGCGCGGTCAACCGTACGGGGTGCCGCGTCGGCGAAGCTGGTGAGCGCGTCCCGGCGGGGCAGTCTGCCTTGAGTGGCCCAGCGGTTCCAGGTGCTGGCCGAGGCGGTGGTCCTGCGGCCCATCACGTTATAGGACCAGCCGAGCTCCGCCATGTAGCGGCGGATCAGGCTCAGCAGGTCCACGAGCTCCGGTGCAGGCTCGGCCGGCTCCACCGAGCCGTCCCGTGCCGTCTCATCGCGTTCTCCGCCCGTCCCGAACTGTCCCACAACGCCCCCGGTGGCATTGAAACGTGCTGGTCAGCGACCAGTACGTCCTGATCTGACCCAGTGTCACCCAGACTCTAGCGCTGGTACGGCGGGACGGTCATCTTCTCCTCTCGAGCGACGAGCTCATCCACAAGTCCGCCGCCTCGCCTCGGCTTTTACGGGCCGGGGCGCGGACGTGATCGAGAGGAACCGAACGGTGAAGAAGACCACCAAGAAGTCCGTGGGCTGGGCCGGCGCGGTATTGGCGAGCGGGGGGATGCTGTTCGCGGGCATGACCGTCCTGCCAGCCGACGCGGCCACCCCCGCGAGTTACAGCGTCAAGGGCGTGGACACCAGCCATCACAACCACAGCGGGGGTCGGGCGATCGACTGGAACAAGGTCCGCTCCACAGGGCAGGCGTTCATGTACGCCAAGGCGACCGAGGGCGCGGACTGGCCCGACCCCTGGTTCGGCCACGACCTCCAGGGCGCCCGGCAGGTCGGCATGCCGCACGGGGCCTACCACTTCTACGGCCGCACCCCGGGAGCCGACCAGGCCCGAAACTTCGTCCGCACGGTGAAGGCCGCCGGCTACACGGGCAAGCGCGCCGGTGAACTGCCGCCCGCGCTCGACCTGGAGCTGACGGCGAGCGCGAACTGCCCGGCCAACTTCAGCGCCGCCGGCGTCAGGGCGTTCCTGGACGTGATCAACACGCAGATGGGCGTCAAGCCGCTCATCTACACCAACAAGCCGTTCGTCGACCGCTGCATGCACGGCGACGGGTCGCTGTTCGCCGGGCACGTCCTGTGGCAGCCGCGCTACGAGAGCGGCTCGACGGAGCCAGCCGCCGTGCCGCGTGCCGGGCAGAGCTGGAAGATCTGGCAGTACACCGAGCACGGCACCGTGCCCGGCATCCCTTCGACGAAGGGGGTGGACCTGAACGTCTTCAGGGGCTCGCTCGCCGAGCTGCGCCAACTCGCGCACCTGGGCAGCGGTGGCGGGAGCACCACGCCTCCGCCCCAGCAGCCCGGCACGCCGGCGGTCACCGGGGCGCCGCTGCTCAAGACGCAGAGCCGCGGCACCGACGTCGTCACCGCCCAGGAGCTCCTGAAGGCCTCCGGCGCGCGGATCGACGCGGACGGGATGTTCGGCCCGGCCACCACGGCCGCCGTCCGGACCTTCCAGAGCAGCAAGGGCCTCAAGGCCGACGGCGTCATCGGCCCGCACACCTGGGGCGCCCTGCTGGTCACGGTCAAGGAGGGCAGCCGCGGCCCGGCGGTCAAGGCCCTGCAGCACCAACTGAAGGCCTCCGGCGCGCGGATCGACGCCGACGGCGTGTTCGGGCCGGCCACCACGGCCGCCGTCCGCGCCTTCCAGAGCAGCAAGCGTCTCCAGCCCGACGGCGTCGCCGGCCCGCGCACCTGGAGTGCGCTGCTCGCCGACCAGGGAGGCAACGGAACGACCGTCCCGGCGGGTAACGCCGTCGAGTTGGCGAAGCAGGTCCTCAAGACCCCCGGACTCACCTTCGCCCGCGCGCACTCGGAGACCCGGCACAGCGGTTCCACCGCGTACGCCAACATCGTGGACATGGCCGCCGGCCGCGGCGCGCTCACCAGCCCGCAGAGCCACGTCGGAGCCAAGCGCGTCCAGCTGGACGCCCGGATGCTCCGAGCGCTGCTCACCCTGCACGACAAGTACGGCTACCGGCTGAACATCTCCGAGTTCGTCGGCGGCGTGCACAGCAAGAACTCCCGGCACTACCGCGGCCTCACCTTCGACGCGAACGAGATCAACGGCAAGCACGTCGGCAGCGGCGCCCCGCACCGGGCACTGATGAAGGCCTGCTCCCAGCTCGGCGCCACCGAGGTCATCGGCCCGCCGTCCCCCGGCCACAAGACGCACGTCCACTGCGCCTGGAAGTAACCCCCTACCGCTGAGCTGGGGCGGACCCCATTGGTCCGCCCCAGCTCAGCAACACCCAACCCCTCGCCTCACCCCCACCCTCTTCTCCGGAGAAGCCATGGACCCCACACGGAACCCCCACCGCGCCGCGCCGCGGCGCCGACCTGCCGGAGCCGTCCGGCACCTGCTCGGCTGGCTCCGCCGCCGTCCCCTGCTCCTCGGCGTCAGTGCGGTCGCCGCGATCACCCTGACCGCCTCCGCCTACCAGAACGCCGAAGGACGAGCGGACACCGCACCGCCGGCGGCCGCCGCGCCCACCGCCGACGACTGCGCGCCGACCGAGTGCCTCCCGCCCACATACGACGACACCAGCACCGGCAGCACAGCCGAGACCACGCAGGACGACACGGGCACCGACCGAGCCGAAGCAGCGCCACCACCGACCGAACCTCCCGCCCCGTCCCGGCCTGAGAGGCATCAGCCCGGAACCGGGCCCCGAACGTGGCCCCTGGTCCGGTCCGGCACCGAAGGCGAGACCGTCGCCGCGATCCAGCTCCTGCTCACCGCCCACGGGTACCGCACCGACGCCGACGGCGCCTTCGGCCCGGCGACGACCGCCACCGTGACCTCCTATCAGCGCGATCGGTCCCTCACCGACGACGACATCGTCGGCCCGGACACGTGGCACGCTCTCATCATCAACATCCGTGCCGGTGACCGCGCTCCTGCCGTCCTGGCTGCCCAGCGCCTGCTGAACGCCCGCGGCTACCGCCTGGACGTCGACGGAGTCTTCGGCCACAAGACCACCCAGGCCGTGAGGACCTTCCAGGCTGACCGCCACCTCATTACCGATGGCGTCGTGGGCCCGGAAACCTGGTCGGCCCTCGTCAATGGTGCCCCGCACAAAACGAGCCGGTGAGGGTCGGCAGCCACAGGATCTCGTCGTACCCGGGCGCTAAGCCGCTGCACGGGCCCGCCCTGCTGCTCTGCGGGGCGGTCATACATGGCCGATCACCGCCTCACGCTGAGCGGCCGCGAGCGGTCACAGTGAACGGATGACCGATCCATCCGCTGCTCACAGCACATGGGTGCCGCACCGACGGTGGAACCAATGAGGGCTTGGCTCGCGTTTTCAGTGACGCGGGGCACAACGGAGAGGAGCCGAGTTGGATGGGAAATTTGAGCTGTTATGGCGTAGCGCCGCGGTAGCTTCGTGCTTTATCGCCGCCGCCGCGTATCGACTTTCTAGGCGAGCGAACCGCAAGCAGCATCAGATCACCCGTTTCGCCGTTGTTCGCGACTTGCACGCGGTCCTGATTAGTGAATCCGCCAGAGAAGCGCGGAGTCAGCTTAGGTCTCTCCACTGGCAGAACAGGGGCATCTCAAATGAAGGGGTAGAGCGGAGCGAGGTGATGTCGGCCTACCTCTCCATGCTCTGGGCTTTCGAGCATGTGGAAATCGGCCGCGAACTCCTGTTGAAGGATAGTGACAACAAGCCAGACGACGCGGTAAAGCACCTGGATCGAATGATCACTGGCCACGTCTGTGAGTACATCTGCACATTCCATGCAATCAGGGGGAAGCTGAGGGAATCGAAACCGGATGCCCCTGTCTTCGACGGCGCATACACCAAGGCGTTCGAAAATCTGCGTCACGCCCTCTATGAAACAGCCGATGAAGCCACGAGGGTGAAGCTGGAAAGTCACGCAAATGACTCTAGCTGCCGGTGTGTGTGCCACAACGTGCCTGCCGCCCCTCCGGATCCTCCACTTTTTGGCACGGCTACGTGAGTCGAGATAACTGAGTCGGTGGGAGCGTGACTTGAGCGCTCGATCCGGCAAGCTGCGGGTTACCGCTCGCCGAAGCTGCTGTCGAAGCCCTGAAGCATCGGGTCGAGTTCGGCCGTTATCTCGCTTCCTTTGCCTGTTATTGACCCATCTGACGAAGGCATCGTCCTCGCAGGCCAGGTCCGCAGCCGAGGAGTCCCAGAAAGCAACAGGGGCGTGGGCAGCGATGGGCGGTGACCGGCAACGACTGCGAGCGTGAGTAGCTGGGGTGCAGGAAATCGCAGTGAGTTGGATGGAGGGCGGTCAGACGGCGGACGGTGTGTGGGGACCTGTCCGGCGGATCATGTGACTACTAGGCTGCGACGATGCAGTCCGCGGATCGGAACCCAGCGAACGACTACGACAGCTTCGCCGAGATGTTCTCCGCGGAGAACGAGAACAGCCTCGTGAACGCGTACTACGAGCGGCCGGCGATGCTGGCCCTCGCCGGGGACGTTACCGGCCGTCGGATCCTTGACGCCGGCTGCGGCTCGGGCCCGCTGGCCGCCGTGCTGCGCGACCGCGGCGCCGCCGTCACCGGCATCGACGCCAGCGCCGGGATGCTGGCACTGGCGAGGCGGCGGCTCGGCGACGACGTGGCCCTGCACGTGGTCGACCTATGCGATCCTCTGCCGTTCGATGACGGTGTGTTCGACGACGTGGTCGCGTCACTGGTCCTGCACTACCTGGAGGACTGGGGGCCGACGCTGGCCGAGTTCCGGCGGGTACTCCGGCCCGGCGGCCGCCTGATCGCGTCGGTGAGCCATCCCTTCGCGGCCTACGCGCACCGGGATCCCCGGCCCGACTACCACGCGACCACCAGCTACACCTTTGACTGGACACTCAACGGACAGTCCGTCCCGATGGAGTTCTGGCGCAGGCCATTGCACGCGATGACCGACGCCTTCACCACCGCTGGCTTCCGACTTTCCGTCATCAGCGAGCCGCAACCCGACCCGGGCGCCCGTGAGCTGTTCCCGGACAGCTTCCAGGGCCTCTCGACCCGTCCCAACTTCCTGTTCTTCGTCGTCGAGGTACCGCTGTCGGCCACCGGCTCAGGCAGCTAGCCAGTCGCGGATCACGAGTGAAGCCAGCATCCTGCCCCAGTAGTGTGGCTTCGCATGACCGACTCCGAGATCCAGATCACCGCAGACCTGGTCCGCGACCTGCTGCAGGAGCAACATCCAGACCTTGCAGGGCTGGCCATCCGCGAGGTGGCGGGCGGCTGGGGCAACCAAATGTGGCGCCTCGGGGACGAGTTGGCCGTGCGCATGCAGCGCATGGACCCCACCCCGGAGCGCCAGCTCAAGGAGCGGCGGTGGCTACCCGTGCTAGCCCCGCGCCTGCCGCTCCCGGTGCCGACCCCGGTGCGGTTCGGCGAACCGTCCGAGCGCTTCCCCAAGCACTGGACCATCATGACGTGGGTTCCCGGCGAGCCGCTGGACCACGGCTCGATCAGCCGCGGCGCCCACGCGGCCGACACACTGGCGGGCTTCCTCAGGGCGCTCCACGTGGAGGCGCCCGCCGAGGCGCCGATCAGCTCGGACTTCGGCGCTCACCCCAAGAAGTGCACGGACGGCTTCGACCACTTCTTCCACGCTGTCGTCCCCGACGACCTCGCCGACGATGTCCGGGCCGTCTGGGACGACGCCGTCGCGGCGCCCGAGTGGGAGGGCCCGCCGCTGTGGGTGCACGGCGATCTTCATCCCGCGAACGTCGTCGTCTCGGACGGGACGCTCTCGGGCATCGTCGACTTCGGTGCCATGTTCGCCGGCGATCCAGCGTGGGACCTCGCCGCCGCATGGGTACTCCTTCCCGCAGGCTGCGCCTCGCGGTTCTTCAACGTGTACGCGCAGGCGGACGAGGGGACGATCCGGCGCGCCCGCGGGCTGGCCGCTCTGAAGAGCTTGTTCCTCATGCTGATGGGCCAGAACGGAGACCGGGGCCTTCCTGGCGGCAAGCCGACATGGGGACCCGCAGGCAGGGCAGCGCTCGATCGTGTTCTGAGAGACGGTTTGATGTAGCGGCCAGCGCGAGGACACCCACCGGTAACTGCGGACCGTCGTATAGGCCAGTCCCACATCTTCGGCGAACATCCGGAGGGCCTCGCTGACCGTGAACAGGTCATCTTTCCCGGACGGATTCGCGCCCCTGTACGAGCGCATCGGCTCGATCTCCACGGCCGCGTCCCCAAGCCGCCACTGGACGCTGCTCATGCGCTCAGCTGTCGTTTTGAGGCGGCTCAGCAGTACGGTGGCTGATTGGTCAGGGAAGCCGCTACTCGCATCCACACCCCGAACAACCGATAGAGGCTAGGCAGATGTCCCTGCGCCTTGACGGTCCGCGTGTCCTCTGAAGTGACCCCGGGAATTCCCAGGAGGGTTGAGGCGACTGACGCCGACTGCCAGCGGACCGTGAGGGTGGACGGATCGGAAGGTACCGCTGAAGTCGTCCTCTGCGTGGAAAGGCTGGTGGCGACCGCCTCCTCAATGGCCGCGTGTGCCTCCTCAGCTGGGCGCAGATCTGCCGCGAATCGATCCCGCGCACGCTTCACGGCCACGGTAGTAACAGAGGCATCCCATTCCGTCATCTCCCCGCAGGCACAATCGTCACCGGTAAGGACCGCTACTGGAACACCGATGGCCGCCGCGGTGGCGTGGGCCAAGCCGATCTCGCCCACCGGCCGGTCGTCCAGCCACATGTCTTCGATCTCGTGACCCATAAAGCTATGGCTCAGCACTCCGAGCGCGCCGGCCCGGGAGTGATACCCGACGCAGACCATGGCCTCATGCTCGGGCAAGAGGCCTTCGAGCATGCCCATGTGCTTGGGCTTGCCGCGGATGAGGCGGGCTGCCGGGTGCAGGGCCTCCGGAAGGATGTTGCGCATCGGACCATGAGCGTCGTTGACGGTGATGTCAGTGGCGCCGGCAGCGACGGCGCCCCGGACGGCTGCGTTAACGTCCTCCGCCATCATCGACCGTCCACGCTCGTAGTCCCGGCCGCCGGGCTGGACATCGTCGGCGTCGACGAGCCCAGTGACGCCTTCCATGTCCACGCTGATGTAGATCCGCATTGTGCAGACTCCTTAATCTTGATCACTTAGGGGACGTCTGCCACTCCTCCTGAGGTTCCTTCACCAGCCCGTCATCATCTGATTTCCGCCTGGACCGACTCGGCGGGTTCAAGACCGCAACCTGGACGGAAGCGCCAGTCACCTTGTCATGCAAGGTTCAGGCACAGGCACTAAGGCGCAGCGCAGGCACTGTGGTCGAGGCGATGGACGCCGACCACGGGTCAGACGACGAGGCTGTTTCACATTCGTGACCTTGGTCGAGACCTCGTGGTCGGTGGTCTGGTCGGGGCTCCCGGGTTTCCTCAGCAGCAACCGAAGGTTCTGACAGAGACCGCGGAAGGACCCCCATGAGCAGCACCTGGACGTGCGGCGCTTGCAGCGTCCCCAACGTCGACCGTGCGTCGTGCGAGGCGGGCGGCACGAGCAGCCCGATCGATGCCCACCTAGGCAACGCCCTCGGACTGCCGCGCCTGGGCATCGCGTGAACGGCGCGTCGACAGCCCAGTGTTCTCGTACGCAGAAGGTTCTCAGCATCCAGGCCGCAGGCCTGCGTCCGTATGGAATTCGCATGACCATCCCCGCTGCGGCCGCTGATCTGGCCCCCAGCCCGGCCGAACCCCTGCGCCACCAAGTGCTTGCCGCACTCGCCCAGCACCGCATCGCCACCACCAGCCAGCTGCGCCAGATGCTGCGCCCGGAGGGGACACGGCAACTGCTGTCCCGCTTGCTGAACAAGCTGCGTGCCGACGGCTTCGCCGACTTCGCCGTGCTGCCCGATGCACGCCGGTCACGGACGAACGTCTGGTACCTCACGAAGGAGGGAGCGCGCCTGACACGGGACCTTCCGGTCCTACGGGGTCGGCCGCCCTACCCCATCACCTCGACGACGGCGGCCTCGATGAAGACGCCACACACGCTCACCGCCGTACGTACCCATCTGGCCTTCGCCGCGGACGCCCGTCGCCTCGGTCACGAGCACGGCCCGTGGGACTGGACTCCGGAGGTGTCCCACTTCATCGGCGACGGCGAGCGCCTGGTGGCCGACGCCGTCATGCACTACACGGTCGTGGAGGGTGCAACCCGCCGCAAGCTGCGTGCGTTCGTCGAAGTCGATCGCAGCACCATGAGCAGCGAACGCCTGGCCGTGAAGCTGATCGAATACGCCCGCTTCTTCCAGCACGAGGCGCAGCCTGTAGGCCGGCGAAGGCAAGCCGTCGCCGGGCCTACGTGGCTGCGCTGGTATCCGATCTTTCCCCGCGTGCTCTTCGTTCTCACCGGTGCCACCCGCGCCAGGCTGGAACATCGGATCAGCGATCTGCAGGCGATGGTCGCTCAACACCACCTCGTTACGGCCTTCGCCAACGAAGTCCCCCTCGGAGCTGCAGTACTGGAGGACATCGAACATGACGGCCCGGCACAGGCCGTGTGGGCGCCTTTGACCGGCGGCAAGCCTCGCCCCTGGACCGCGCTTTGATGCATGCCGAAGGCGACTCTGGTCATCCCTCGCTTCTGGTGTCGCCGGATTGGGAAGAGCACAGGACACGTCGGCGGAACGGTCACTGTGACTGACCGTTCCCCGGGCGAGTGGGGCACCTGAGCAAGCGGTGCAGCCTATCGCCCACCTGCTACCAGGCCACCGAGCTCGCCCGTCCAAAGGTCCAGAACCAGGCACTCGTCATGCCTCGTCTGCCCAGATGGCCTTCACGCCATCCGGTTGGATGTGCACGGTCTGGGACATCTCGCGATATCCCCAGGAGCGGTCGGTGGGGGTGATCACCCAGGCTTTGGCCTGGAAGGCCGTGGCCGGCAGCTTGGTCACGGTGCATGCCGCAAGGGGACTGATCACCGTCTCGCCAGGCGGGACCTTAATGTCCACTCCGGCTCCCCAGGAGCCCGGGCAGCCGTACGCCACACCGGCCCGGACATAGGAGAGCTTGGCCTTGACGGCCACTGGCGTCTTCCCGCGGTTGGAGATCTGCACGGCGAAGACGAGCTTGGTGCCCTCGACGCGCGTACACGGACTCCACGTCAGCCCGTTGACGTACCGAAGACGACCACACCGACTGTTCCCGCCTAGGCCGGCGGCAGAGAGCGACGCGCCAGGGGGCGCAGCGACTGGGGGTACCGAGTCGGCCGCAGCCGATCCGGGCGGAGCGATATAGCGCGCGCCGAGCCCGAGTCCTGCCATGGCCGCTATCCCGGCGAGGAACATCAGCACCGGTTTGCGGCGATCAGCGAACCAGCGGGCTGTGACCACTACCGGACGCTCGGTTTGCTCGTCCGTCTGCTCGGACTCGGAGCCTTCGCTGGTCGAAGGGGAGGGGCGGTCCGGCTCGGGTGCCGCGGCGCTGTCCGCAGCCGGCTGCGAGGGCCGCGCGGGGGCGAGCTCGACCTCCAGGGGTTTCCAGCGCGTGTCCCATTCATCGACTGCGCTGGCGATCTTCTCCTCATCTGCCTTCGTGTAAGCCAGGCAGGCCCGTACGTAGGCCATGACCACAGCGCGAGAAGGGGCAGTGTGTCCTCTCGCCGCAGTCGAAAAGGTGGTGTCCGAGTAAGGGCTGCCGACCTTCGCCGACAGGGTTGCCAACTGACGGTAGGTCGGGCGCCCGCACTCCTCGCGCAGCCTCCGCAGTTCGATGGCGAACGCCGCCAAGGGGCCGTCCGCGGGGTTGATCTTCCCCTCCTGTCGGCCCTGATCTGACCAATCAATCCCTCCTGGCTCTGGCTCTTGATGACCGGTCAATGACCGGACGTCAGAAGTGTGGCGGGTCATCAAGCGTGGGCAAAAGTGCGGTCACCGAGCCGCTCGGCCGCCTGACTGGGCGTCACGGGGACAAGCTCAGTTCACGACGAAAGGGACACCATCGTGAAGAAGTACGGACAGCGGATGGCCCGGGTGACCGCCCCGGTGATCGGCGCACTCGCTCTTCTCGCCACCGGCGCAGTTACCGCCCCGCTGGAGGCACAGGCCGCTCCTCTGGGACGGGTATGCATGTTCGAGGCGCCCGGCGGAGCCTACGGACTGGGGCATGCCGCCTTCGCCATCAAGGTCCGCGGGGAGGCCAACCACTGGATCTACGGCTCCTTCGGCAGCACCAACGACGCGCCGAAGGCCGGCTGGATCAAGGGCGGCACGTGAGAGAAGGCCCGCAGCCACTTCATCTCGGTACGCGACAAGGACCACTACAACGCGCGCTACTACACCCGCTACCGGTGTGTTTACACCCGGGACGGCGACGTCAAGCGAGCCCAATCCTGGTACACCACGGTGAAGAACAGGGGCTACAGCGCCAGCACCAACAACTGCCTCCACATGTCCATGGCCGTCTTCAAGGGCTACAGCGAGATCCTCCGCAAAGACACCCGCCTGAAGAGCGCCACACGCTGGACCCCGAACGACTACTACAAGGAGGTCCTTCCGGCTGCTCACTGGGAGGTGTCCCACTCGATGTAATCACCGCCCCGGTCACGCTGGGCTCGGTGGTGGCCACCACCGAGCCCAGCGCGCGTCCCCAGTTCTGTCCCTGACAGGCGCACTCCTAGCCCGGCCCGGCGCGAGCACCGGCCGCTCCTCTGCCCTCGAGGATGCCTTCGCAGCCGAGTTGAGCGCCCGCGCCGAGACAGAAGTTGTGCCAGAACCCAACCTCGTGGACAGAGCCAGGCTGCCGACCAGCGCGCGGACATCGTCCTGGCCTCCTTGCGCGAGCGGGGCGATGTCCGCGGGCTCGCCGCTTCCCTCGCCCACGAGCACGGCGGCAGTTCCGACGTATGGTCCCGGGCGGTGAAAGCGGCACGGCCCCGGCTCACCGAAGCCACCTCCTGAGCACGCCGCCATCCGAGGGGCGCCCCGCGCCCCCGGCGGCGGTGCACTCGATGATCCGTGCGACCTGGTCGGCGAGTTGGAGCATCAGCCGTTCACGGGCGATGAGACCGGCGGAGACCGAGCGGGTGTCTTGGGTCTGGAGCAGGTCCGACGCGTCCCACAGCAGCGTGTGGCCGACCTCGGCCGAACGGCGCAGTTCGTAGCGGTCGCTGCCGGCGGCGGCCCGGACGAGCGAGGTGTGCAGGGCGGCGAGGCGTTGCAGGTAGCGGCAGGAAGCATCAACTTCGACGCTGCGGACGGCTCGCGAGCCCGGGCGTCCAGCCGGTCGGGCAGGTGCTCAGCGAGTAGAGGGGGAAGCAGCATCGCCGGCAACGCGACGCCGACGGCGACACCGCGGCCCATAGCGAACAGTCCGGCGACCAGGCTGACGAGCGCGACGGCAGCAGTGGCGCATCGCAGGGATCCGAGGAAGGTGTCCAGAGCGATGCGCTGGGCAGGTCGCCGGGTCAGCCAGCGCAGCGCCAAGCGCTGTATGCGGGTCGCGGCCGGGGTGAGTATGGCTTCGTAGGTGAGAACGGAGAGCGAATGTTGATGGGGCCTGGCATCGCTTCTTGATCGAGATGTCCAGAAATGTTGATGAGAAGTGGCAGCACCGCAGAGGGCTCGGCTCTGGCGTGTCGGCACCGATGGCCATAATTCGGCTGTGAACCTGAGACCGGAGTTGACGCCCCCGCCTGTGAGTCGGCAGCGGCTGGATGAGTTGTGCGCCGAGGTGGAGCGGATCGCTGACCTGCTGGATGCCCGCCCGGAGGCGGCGGGCGAGGCGATCACGGCCTTCAACGCGACGACCGGTCACGACTACGACGCTCTCGCCTTCGCGGAGTACGACGGCGGCAGGAGTCTGGAGGAGTTCGCGAGGGAGGCGGCCCGGCCGGCTCGCCCCGTGGTCGCGGACATCACCCGGGACGAGCTCGTCGAGATCGTTCGCAGGCTCCTGATGGCCGACCCGGAGAGCGACTACTATCTGCGGCTCCTGGAGGCGAACGTGTCGCATCCCCGGGTGAGCGACCTGGTCTTCCACCCTTCGGACGACCTCAAGGATGCGTCTGCGGAGCAGATCGTCGACGAGGCTCTGAAGTACCGGCCGATCGCGCTGTGAGCTGTGTGGGAGGTCAGCCAGCCGCGGCCTGCTGTTCGGCGCGGGCACGGGTGGTGGCGAGGCGGTAGGAGTCGGTTCCGGTCTCGATGATGTTGCCGCCGAAGGTGAGTCGGTCGACGATGGCAGCACAGAGACGCGGGTCGGTGAAGGTCTTCGTCCAGCCGGAGAACGACTCGTTTGAGGCGATGGCCACGCTGTTCTTTTCCTCCCGCTCGGTCAGAACCTGGAAGAGGAGTTCGGCGCCTCGGCGGTCGAGTTCCATGTAGCCAAGCTCATCAATGCAGAGCAGGTCAACGCGGCCGTAGCGGGCGATGGTCTTGGTCAGCTGCTTCTCGTCGGCGGCCTCGACGAGCTCGTTGACCAGCTTGGTCGCGAGAACGTACTTGACTCGGTAGCCAGCCATTGCGGCCTCGGTGCCGAGGGCGATCAGAAGGTGGGACTTGCCGGTGCCGGAGTCGCCGATGAGGCAGAGCGGCAGGCTCTTCTTGATCCATTCGCACTTGGCGAGGGTATGGATCATGGCCGCGTCGATGTTCGAGTTGGCGTCGAAGTCGAACTTGCGGAGGGACTTGTCGAGGGGGAAACCGGCGGCCTTGATGCGGCGTTCGGAGCGGCGGCGGCCCCGGTCGTCGCACTCGGCGAGGAGGAGTTCGGAGAGGAAGCCGAGGTAGGACATCTGTTCGCGTTCGGCAGTCGCGGCGAGTTCAGGAAACTGGGACCGGATGGTGGGCAGTCGCAGCATCCTGCATGCCTGGTCGACCGCCGCGGTGGCGGCTTGCTCGGTCAGTCCTCGCTGGCGGGGGAAGGTCACAGTTGTTCTCCTTCAGAGGGTGGGGCGGTCCGGCCGGCTCAGTCGCAGCAGTTGGTCGTAGTGGGCGACCGAGGGAAGCGGCCGCTTGTCGGGTGGCAGGTGAGCCAGGCGGCGTGAGGCCAGGGACGTGACATTCGAGGGGCCAGCCGAGGGCCGCGCGGATTCCTCTTGGGTCTGGCTGTCCTCCTCCGCGGCCTTGCGGGCTTCAAGCGCGACGGCGTCCGCTGTCAGCGCGCCCGTCTTCAGGGCCGCTGCGAGGCCGGTGACCAGGTGTTCGTGGGGCAGGTGACGGCCGAGAAGAAGGACCTCGATCAGCGCGCGGGTGCCGTCGCGTTCGCCGTGGGCCTTGACGGCCGCCGCCCACCAGGCGTCATGGACCGGGGTGAACCTGCCCGCGAGCCTGATCGAGTGCGGTCGCTCCCGGCAGGGCGCCGGGCTTGCGCACGAGTGCCTCCAGGTAGTGGTCCAGGTTGAGGCGGCAGCCACCTTTGGCGATCAGACGTTCATGCCGTGCGACTTCCTCGCGGCCGTCATGGACAACCAGCTCGGAGGCGTGCAGCATCGCGCGTTCCGGCCGATCAGCCTGACCGGCACCGAGTAGCGGTTGGTGCGGACGCTGATCTGGCTGTAGCGGTCGACCCGCAGCGTGAAGAGCCGGCCTGTCTCGAACGGCTCGTCCGGCAGCGGTGCCAGCAGCGGCCGCTCGGCTGCGAAGTACTCGCCGACCGTGCGGGGCCGGGACCGGATCCGCCGGGCATCATCCGCTTCGTCCCACCGCTCGATCATCGCGTTGAGCTCGGCGAGGGTGTCGACTTCGGGGACGGGGACGAGGTGGTTTCGGCGGAACCAGCCGATCTGCCCCTCGACCCCGCCCTTCTCGTGGGCGCCGCGGATTCCTGGCTGGCAATACAGAGCTTGCAGGCCGTAGTGCGAGCGGAACGCGGTCCACCGCTCGGCCTCCACCCGCTGCCGGGAGAAGCCCAGCACCTGAGCGACGGCGGCCCTAAGGTTGTCGTAGCGGACCTTCGAGGTCGGCACTCCGCCCAGCACATTGAGAGCGTGGACGTGGCCCTCGAAGAACGCTTCCTGCCCGGCCGACGCGAAGATCCGGTGCACTGCCTTGCCCGAGCAGGACAGGCGGAACGCGAACAGGTAGCAGGTCACCAGCTCGCCGGCCAACCGCACCGTCACATCCCCGAAGTCGACCTCCGCCTCGGCACCGGGCCTGTGGGTCTGCGGGACGAACGCCTCCACCACCCCTCGCCCGGCCTCGATCCGGACCTCTTCACGGCGCGTAGCCACATAGCCGCGGACCATCTGGTACGAGATTTCGTCCGCGTCGTGCTCGTCCAGCAGCCGCTCGAAGATCCGCTTCACCGTGTGCCGCTGCTTGCGCGGCGCATCCAGGTCCGCCCTCAGCATCTCGTCGATCAACGGCTTGAATGGATCCAGTCGCGTCGCCCTCGGCGGCAGCGGCTTCCGCGGTTCCGGCCACGCCGACGACAAAGCCTTCTGCACCGTCAGGAACCCGACGCCGTACTTCCGCTGGAGAGCACGGTTCGAGAGACCCTGACGAGAGTCACGGCGGATCGCCGCGTACAGATCGACCTTGGACTTCGGCAGCACCCCGGGCCCCCTCGTCGTGCAAAGCACAACCATGGTCCCGAAGCAAGCATCCAGGTGCTCTCAAAACTCGGCGACATCACTCTCACGGGGAAACGGGTGCTCTCGCCCCCGACCAACAGGCGCTCTCGCTACTGACGTACAAAGCCAGTGAGTACCCCGATCTGATGAGGAACCTGGGGCAGCGTGCCGACACCGGGCACTGTCCAGGGCGAGCCAGCCCCACGGGGTGCGTTCGTGCACGAGCACGGGCTCGCACGCGGCGGAGCAGGTGTCGTCGCGGACGTGGCCGGTCCGCAGGGCGCGGGAGCGTTCCGCCTCCCATCGCCCGGGTCATGGGTGAAGGGGCGCCGGGGGTACGCGGCCGCGGTCGGCTGTGGTGTGTGGGCTGTGTCCGTCATGGGCTTCCTTCGAGTTGGTAGGTGAAGGCGGAGATGCAGGTTGCGCAGCGGCCGTCGCCGTCGGGGTGGGCGCGGCGGGGAGTCGGGCCCGAGCAGGTGCGGCACGGTGGCCATCCCAGGCAGGTCGGGCAGAGGTCTTCGCCGGGCGCGGTTCCGGGTCGGCCGCAGCCGGCGCATTCGACGAGGGCCCGGTAGGTCAGGGCCTCGCTCACCGTGCGGGCGGCGGCGTACGGGCTGGAGGACGGTTCGGTCGTCGACGTTGCGAAGGGTTCGTCCGGTGCGGGCGCGTGGTGGTCTGCCACGGTGGCGGGCGGCGGGTAGACTTGGGCGGCTCGGAGGCGGGCGGCGATGATCGCGCCGACGGTGGTGCGTACCGGGTTGGGCAGGGGCCGGTCGGTGATGACGTGGCGCAGTTGTTCGGGGCTCCAGCCGGCGTCCATCATCACGGTCGCGACGCGGCCTTGATCGGTCAGCGCCGGTCCGGTCAGCAGAAGTTCGGGACGGGTTGCGCCGATGTCGAGGAGCAGCCGGATGCCGGGATGCATCTCACCCGCTGAGGGTGCGGCTGGTGGGGCCGTCCGTCGGTGCGTCCGCGCGGCCGTGCGGCGGTCGCACGGAGGGAGGGGTCTGGTGTTCTGCTTGTTGGTCTTCTTTCTGTTGGTGTTCTTAGTGGCGGGGTCAGCCAACGTTGGGTCAGCCAATCCTGGAAAACCCGACTTTGGTTGTGACCTGGGGCTTTGCAGCGCGGGGAGGTCGGTGATGACGTACAGGGCCTGGCCGAGGGTGCCGTCGGGGTTGCGGTCGCGGTCGCGGTGCAGGAATCCGTGGTTGTCCAGCTCCTCCAGCCCGGTGGTCACCGCGTCGGCGTTCTCGCGGCCGTGGCGGGCCAAGCTGGCGACGGTGACCTTCCAGCCGTCGCGGTGGGTGCTGATGTAGCCGAAGATCCCCTTGGCCTTGAAAGAGATCCGGCCGTCGCGGAAGAGTCCGTTGGCGATCTGCGTGAACTGGTCTCCCGCCATCACCCCTCGGCGGATCCCGCTTCCGTAGGCGGCCTCGCCGCGGGGCTGTGAGACGGCTGCCGGTGCCGCGGCGTTGGGCACGACATCCGTGGCGGCAGGGTGGTCGGTGATGGAGTAGACGACCTCGCCGAGGGTGCCGTTCGGGCGGCGCAGGCGGTCGCGGACCAGATAGCCGTACTTCTCCAGTTCCTTCAGTCCAGCACGCACGGCATCGCGTCCGTCGGGCCCGAGGGCGACCAGGGCGGCGATGGTTACCCGCCAGCCGTCGCGGTGGGTGCTGATGTAGCCGAAGATCCCCTTGGCCTTGAAAGAGATCCGGCGGTCGCGGAAGAATCCATTGACGATCTGTATGAACTGATCTCCCACCATCGCCCCTCGGCGGATCCCGCTCCCGTAGCCGCTCATCGCGTCCGGTCCATGGAAGACGGCGCGTGACAGCTGTGGAGGCTCACCGGCCACTCCGAGGTGGAGTGGGCGGGTGACCCGGCTGCGGGAGCGTGCGTGTGGTTCATGCCGTCGGCTCACCCGCCGGCCCCGACCAGGCTGACGGCCACCGGCCCCGACCAACGATCACGATCCGGCAACGTGCCCGTCTAGCTGCCGTGGTCGGGGGCCGACCACGGGTGCGCATCGGCCCCTGCTCGGGCTGTGCAGCCGGTTGCGCAGCTGTCCCAGCCCTGGAGTGTGCACGGTCTGCGCGACGGGGGTGAGGGGCGTGCGTAGTCGGCTCGGGGTCGGCGTGTGCGCAACCGGTGGTGCGGCGTGGCCGTGTCCGGTTGCGCAGTGCGGGTGCCGTGTTGCGACGCCGTCTGGCTCCGGCAGCCGGTGCCGCTGACTGCGTAACGGTTCCTGGAGCACGTCGGCTGTGATCCGTTGCCCCCCCTTCCTTCGGCGCCGCTCATCGCCCTGGGGCCGGTCGGGAGGAGCCGTGGTCGGGCCTGCCGGTCCGTGGTCGGGCCTGTGGTCGGGCCGACCATGACCCCGACCACGCTCTTGTGTCCCCATCGTGACCGTGGTCGGGGTCTCGTGGTCGGTGGTCGGGTCGGGGCCGGGGGGTTTTCTCAGGGTCTCAACAGCCGTTATGACCTGGGAGTTTGAACATGCCTCCTGGCAAGCAGTCCTCGCAGAGCGAGGCCTCCGCTCCGATGGCGGCGGGCGTCGCGCTGGAAGCGATGCGACGCCGCGTACGCGTTTCGCAGCTGGCGGTCCTGACCGCTATCGCGGCCGGCCCAATCGCCCTGGGCATCGCCATCACATCCACCCCCGCGGCCGTCGAGGCGGCCACCCCGGCGAAGCCCGCCGCCGTGCGCACCGTGGCGTCGGTCGCCGACCCGTCCGGCTATGCGCAGCTGTTCGTCAGCGCGTGGCTGCGCAGCAGTGCCGACGACGCCACGAGTGCGCAGTCCCGTCTTGCGCAGTCGATGGCGCCGGACGTCGAACTGCCTGACCCGGTCTCTGATGCGCAGTCGAGGCCGGAGTCGGTGGCGGCGGTGCGCCGTGCGCAGCGCGGCGAGGGGGCGTGGTCGGTGACGGTGGCTGCGCAGTACGCCGACGGCCGGGTGCGGTACTTCGCCGTGCCGGTGGCCTCCGACCGCGAGGGCGCCTCGTTCGCGGTGACGGGTGCGCCCGGCGTGGTGGCCGGCCCGGCACGGGCCGAGGTGCCGGCGTCGTCGTACGGGGTGACGGTCCCGGACGGTGACCTGTCGTCCGCCGTCGGGGAGTTCCTCGGCGCGTACTTGACCGGTGCCGGGGAGGTGGACCGCTACCTCGCGCCCGGCGTGAGACTGGCGGCTGTCTCGCCCGCCCCGTACGCGACGGTCACGGTGCGGCAGGTCTCCGCCGTCGAAGAGGCGGCGGCTGCCGGGCACGTGCCGGCCGACGGTACCGAGGTGCATCTCCTCGCTCAGGTGGAAGCGCAGAACTCGAGCGGGCGGTGGCCGCTGGCGTACGAACTCGTCTTCAAGGCCCGCTCGGGCCGGTGGGAAGTCGCCGCGCTGGAGTCCGGCACTGCCCAGGTCGGGGGTGACCGGTGAATACGGTGCACAGCCTGATGCTCGCCGGGCAGCTGAACGACCTTGGCAACGCGTGGATCGACATGTTCAAGGAGTGGGCGACCAAGGGCCTGCAGGCCGGTCTGGTCGTGCTCGTGGTCGTCATCATGATCCAGAAGTTCAGCCTCAAGGCCGGGATCGGCGCGCTGCTCTTGATGGTGATCGCGTTGGGCCTGTACAACTCGCGGAACGACCTGGCGAGCATGTTCGAGGACGAGGTGAAGCACCCGTCCAAGGGTGCGCCCGCCGTCCCCGGCATCGTGGACAGCTCCGATCCTCGCGTGCGTGAGAACTCCGCCAGCGTCGGGGGCTGGTTGTGAGCGCGGCCGGCGCAGTGCGGGTGGGGCGCTTCTACACCTCCGCCCGCCGCCATCCGTGGGTGCTGGGCAAGGTCGCGGACTGGAAGATCCCTCTCGGGCCGTACACGCCGGCGCAGATCGCGGTCGCCGTCGGCGGCGGCTTCCTTCTGGTCAAGACGATCCCGTGGTGGTCGTGGATGGGCCCGGTCCCGATCGCATCCTGGCTCTTGGCGATCTGGGCAGTGCGCCGGCCGAAGATCCGGGGGCGTGCCCCGATGCAGGCGGCTCTGGGCTGGCTGCTGCTCGGCTGGCAGCCGCGCGGGGGGCGGATCGGTGGCCGCGCCGCCCGGGACTGCGCTTCCCGACCGCTGCTCGGCGGCTTCACTGTCGAGGACGCGTTCGCCGCCGCTCACGTGGCTCCGCCACGGGGTGCGCCGCGCCGGCCGACCGACCGGACACCCCGTCGGATCCCGCGCCGCCTACGGTCGTCCGCGCGCCGTCGCACGGCGCCGGCGGGTCCCGCGGTGCCGGTGCGACCGGTGTCGGGTGTGCAGCAGCTGCTCGCGCTCGCCGAGCAGGGGGGTGCGCGGTGAGGGTTCCGATCCGTCACATCGCCGGGAACCTGGTCTGGTCGACGCACGGAAGCGTGTGGGGCGTCTACCGACTGCACCCGGGCCCGGACGCGCAGGGGCGTGCTGAGGAGACTGTCCAGGGCACGTACGTGCCGGCGGCGGTCCGTGACGAGCAGCTCGCCAAGATCACTCACCTGATCCGTTCCCTGTCGGGGGCACCGCGCCTGTTCGGGCTGTGTGCCCAGGTCGATCCGGGCGAGATCGCCCTGCGCATGATCGAGGGCATCGAGCCGACCGAGACGGGCCCGGGCGGGGGCCCGCATCCGTGGGTGGAGAACGTCGAAGCCACCCTGGATCTGCTGGACGGCCAGGAGATGCACCGGCGCACCCTGTGGCTGGCCGTGCCGCTGCAGACCGAGACCGCCGGCCTGAAGGTGTCGGCATCGCTGGGCGCAGCGTGGGCGGAGCTGTCGCCGATGCTGGGCATGCGGCCGACCCCCGTGGCGCGGCGCAAGGTGACGGCCTACCGCGAGCAGGCCTCCCGGGTGGAGGCCGCGCTCGCCGGCGGCCTCGCCTTCCGGCCGGCCCGTCCGGCGGAGATCGTGTGGATGATCCAGCACGCCCTGCACCGTGGGCTGCCGGAGCCGCTGCTGGCGGAAGCCGAGGCCAGTGACCTGTTCGGCGGGCAGATCCGTGAGGGCGTGCTGCGCTCCCCCAGCTACGCCGATCTGGGGCAAGTGCGCCTCCAGGAGGGCGGCATCGACCCCGAGCTCGACGACGTCGACGAGCTCAAGGGCGCCGGGCAGATCACGCGTTCGGGACGCAGGACCTGGTGGAGGTTGAACACCGCCTCCCCCTTGCGGCGTCGCTGGCTGCAGGTCGAGTCCGACACCGGCGTGGGCTACCAGGCGCAGCTGGCGCTGGCCGAGTGTCCGCCTGCGGTCAGCCAGGACGCTGCCGACCTGTTCGCCCAGCTGGAGACGCTCGACTTCCCCGTCGACTACACCGTCGACCTCACGCTGGTGCCGGCGGAGAAGGCGCGGGACCAGGTGCGGCGCAAGAAGAACGAGCTGATCGACCAGGCCGACCAGTACGACGCACGGCCCACCGGCATGCCGGCCTCGCTGACCGACGCCGCCCGCGATCTGGGCGAACTGGATGCCCGGCTGTCCCGCACCAGCGTGGAAGTCGAGGTGCAGTCCGTCACCGTGCTGACCGTGTGGGGGCCGACCGCCGCCGTCTGCGACGCGCGGGCTCGCGCCCTGGCCGCGCTGCTCGGCGGCGCCGACTACCGGGCCGTGCGCCCGGCCGGCCTGCAGGAAGCCCTGTTCTCCCTCGGGCTGCCGGGCACGGTGCGGCCCGGAGTGGTGCGGGAGTTCACCCAGCATCAGATCTCCGAGGACTGGGCCCTGTCCGGCGCCTTCACCGTGGGTGAGGTCGGCGACCCGAACGGGATGTTCCTCGGCATCGACCTGGACTGCGGCACCAGCCGCCCCGTGATGATCAACGTGGCGGATGCGCCCAAGGTCGACGCTTCCGCGTCCATGGGCATCGTCGGGGATCTGGGCGCGGGCAAGAGCGTCCTGCAGAAGCTGATCGCCGAGGCGGTGTGGGCGCGCGGCGGCTGCGCGATCTGTATCGACCGCACCCCCGTGCGCGAGTGGGCCACCTTCGCCCGCGCGGCGGCGAAGGGCCGCGTCCAGATCATCGATGCCGCCCGGGCCGAGGTGTCCATCGACCCGCTCCGGATGTTCGACGGCCCCGAGGGCCGCCACTACGCCCTGTCCTACCTCACTCTGCAGCTCGGCATCGGCCCGATGAGCACCAGCGGCGAGGTCCTGCATCACGCCGTCGAGCGGGCCGCCGCCAGCCAGACGCCGTCGATGCACCGGGTGCTGGAGGTCCTCGAGGAGATGGCGACGAGGGAGGTGGGCAAGCGGCAGGACGCGGCCGCCACCCTCGCCGGCCTCGTCCGCGTCGTCGCCACCAACTCCCTGGCCCGGATGGTTTTCGACCCCACGCTGCCGCCGGTGCAGCTGGATGCCTCCAGCGCCTCCGACATGATCGTGATCACGACAGCCGGTCTGAAGCTGCCGCCGAAGGCCGCGTTCGACAAGCCCGAGGTCCTGCACCAGCAGCCGCTGGAGGCGCTGATCGGGCGCGCCGTGCTCTACCTGATCGCCGCGATCGCCCGGCAGACCGCGTTCGAGGATCCCGAGCGGTTCACCGCCGTCGTCGCGGACGAGCTGTACTGGCTCACCTCGTCCGCCGAGGGCACCGCGCTGATCCACGAGATCCTTCACGACGGCCGCAAGCACGGCGCCGGTCTGCTCGCCGCCTCCCACGACGCCGAGGAGCTCGGACCTGACCGGGGCCTGATGGCCTACCGCGCGCTCGCCCGTACCGCCGATCGTGAACGCGCCCGCCGCGGTCTGGAGTTCGTCGGTCTCGACGCGAACGACCCGGAGCTCCTGCGGCTGGTGACCACCGGTCTGTCCCCGGTGGGGCAGCGCGGCCGCGAGGGCGAGTTCCTGCTGACCTGCCCGCGGCAGAACACCGGCCGCGTCAAGGCCGTCATCCCCCGCATCGAACGCATCGCCACGTCCATCACTACGACTCCAGGACGCCGGCTGGGCAGCGTCTCGCCTTCAGCTGAGGCGCTCGCCCCCGCGGCCGTGGGTGTCCGATCGAAAGAAGGCCTCCGGTGACCTCTGATTCCTGGGGCCGATCCCGGCGCTGGGGCGCGGCAGCAACTCTCCTGCCCGTGCTCGCTGTCGCGGCCGGCGTGCTCGTCTTGGCGATGGGGGCGGGCGTGCCTCAGACGTGGTGGCCGGGCACGGGGCAGGCCTTCGCCGCCGACGGCCGCGGCGCGCACCAGGAGCGGTGTGCCCGGATCGTGGGTCCGGCCAAGGAGTACTGCAAGCGCGGTGAAACGGCCTTCGCCTCCGCCGAGCATCACAGTTCCGCGGGCTCGGCCTGGAGGTTGGTGCCGGCCGGGGTCGGTCTGTCGGCTCTCGTGGTGTGGCGGCGCCGGAGCACTGCTGGGCGGAGGCGGCGCTGACGTGTTCCGTCCCGATCGTGGCACCGTGCGCTCGGCGGGCTTCGCCGCGCTGTTGGCAGGAGTGTTCGTCGTGGTGAACAGCCAGGTGGTGTACGCGGCGAGCAGCAGCGGCGAGACCGGTGATCTGCTCTCTCCGCTGAACATCACCTCCTCCGAGGGGGTGCCGATCGACGGCTACGAGCTGAGCTCTTCGGGTGGCTCGATCGTCGCCTTCAAGACGCAGGCCCTGTCCTTTGCTTTGTCTGGTCTGTTCACGTTCATCAGGCTGTTGGTCGGTCTGGCGGGCTGGGCCATCGAGCTGGCGTTCAGGTTTCCGCTGCTGAAGATCCTCATCCGTCCGGCGCAGAAGGTCGCCGACACCTACACCAGCGTGGTCGTCGACACGCTCGGGCTGAAGGGGCTGCTGCTGGCCTGGGCGTTCGTGTTCGCCGGTTTCATGATCGTGCGTGGTCGGGTCGGCCGCGGCCTGGGCGAAATCTTCCTGACCCTGCTGATCGGGGCGTTCGCCGCCTCCGCGTTCGTCCGACCCGACTACCTGCTCGCCCAGGACGGGCCCCTGGGCCAGGGGCAGCAGGTGGCCGCCGAGGTCGCTCAGCAGAGCGTCAACTCCTACGACTGGGGCGGCAAGATCGCCAGCAAGGGGCCGTGCGACGGCATGGCGGGCAACGCCGAACTCAAGTGCCTGGAACGGGAAGGTGAGGGACCCGTCTCTGCTGCCGAAGTGGCCCGCCCGATCCAGGACTCCCTCACCAACGCCCTGATCGTCAAGCCCTTCATGCTCCTGCAGTACGGCCGCATCCTCGACCCCGCCAAGCCTGCCGACCGCAAGGCCTACGCCGTCCACCTGAAATGGATCACCGGCGGCTACATGCCGACCTCGGCCTCGGCTCCCTCGGAGAAGGCGAAGGACACCTGCAGCAAGATCTACGGACCGGCCAAGCAGTACTGCCAGCGCGGCGTCGACGGGGACGCGCCGCCCACGCCGCCCAGCGCGGAAGGCCTTCCGTCGCTCGCCCCCGGGGGTGAGCTCCTCGACACGTCCAACGCGGTCGTCACCGACGAAGACCGCGCGTTCGAAGCGTTCCTCGACGACCTGAAGAAGGCCGGCCCGGTCGGCAAATCGTGCGCCGCCTACGCGGACAAGCCCACCTGGTGGCGGGTCGGCGGCGCCGGCCTGCTGCTCGTTGCCGCGCTGTTCATCTGCGGAATGCTCCTGTCCAGCGCCATCGTGCTGCTGGGCACCCAGGGCGTCTGCACAGGGGCCGCGGCCGCGGGCGGCGTCACCTTCGTCGCCGGCATGCTGCCCGGGCCCGCCCGCCAGTCGGTGTGGAAGTGGCTGTCGCTGTGGGGCATCGCCGTCCTTGCCATGGTCGGGGTCTGCGCATTCGTGCCGTTCTTCGGCATCGCTATCGACGCCACCATCACCAACGGGCCCGACCTGATGGTCGAGCGGATCCTGCTGATCGACGTGCTGGCCATCGCCGGAGCGGCCGGACACCGCAGGCTGCTGACCGGCATCACCTCCTTCGGCCACCGCATGGCCATGCGGATGCGCTACGCGAAGGTCGGCGGCACCCACATGCCGGGCGACACCTCCGAGCTCGGTGCCGCGCTCGCCATGAACTCCCCCGCAGCCATGGGCGGTTACAGCAGCGGGCTTCGCGCCTTCGGCGGCGGGGGCGGCCGGTTCGGGATGCTCGGCACCCGGCAGCGGCTGATGGGTGCGCTCTCCTCTCTCCTCGACGGCGCGGGCATGCCGGTGGACACGGGCGCGGTCTTCGCTGATGCCACGGCCGAGGCCGGGCGTGGCCTGGCCCCGCTCACCGCGGCCGCGGCCGTGGGCGGGCTGGGAGCACGGCTCGGCGCCAAGGGGGCGCACTGGCTGCTGATCGGCCGCCGTCCGGACAAGGAGCAGTTGGAGAAGTGGCGCAAGCCCACTGCCGACGGGGATCCGGGAACGGGCGGCCCGTGGGATGACGGAGACGGCGATCCCGCCGGCACCGGGCCTCGTCGCCCTGGCGGGCCGCCCGACCGGTACCGCAACGAGCAAGGGCAGATCGTCGACCGGGACTCCGGCCGGGTGCTGCATGACCAGAGCAGCGATCGGACGCTGTTGTCGACGCGCGCCCACAACCGGCTGGTCCGCTTCCGCGGATACCGCATCCTCCACCGGGGCGGCCGCACCGCGTACGGAGCGACGGCCGGCTTGCCGGCCAACGTCCGGCGTGCCCGGGCGGGAGGATCCCGCTACTCCCACGATGCCCGCCAGCAGGTACGGGTGTGGGGCAACACCATCCGCGAGGACGGCCGGGCCTGGACGGAGGCTGGACGTCATGCGTCCCGCGTCCTGCGGGAGGACACGGACGACAGCGGCGGGCCCGGCCCGTTCGCAGGCCGTCGCCTGCCGACCACGGCGGCCTCGGGCCCGCGTCCTACCAGCTCCTCCAGCTCGACGGGTGGGTCGAGCCGCTCCACCGGCGGTACGAGACCGGCTTCAGCACGGCCCGCCACCGCGCCGTCACCATCCCGAGCGCGGATCGAAGACGGTACGCCCCCCAGCCCGGCAAGTCCGGGGCCGCTTCTTCCCGGAGGCGGGCGCGCGAGCAGCCGTGACCAGGCGCGGGCCCGGTTCCAGGAGCTGATGCGCAGGACCGCCCGCGACGCGGAACGGCTGCACCGTGAGCGGGGACGTGAGCGTGGCGAGAGCGGTGAGGGTGAGTGAGGCCGGCCCGGCGCCGTAGGGCGCGGTGGGGGTGTGTGGTGCTGCTGCTGTTATTCGCCGCGGTGTGCTGTGCTGCCCCGGTAGGGAATGCGATCAGCGCGTACGTCGTGCTGAAGAGCGGTGCGCAGGGCGACGGTGGGATCGCCGAAGGCGGCACGGCTGCGGATATCCCGCCGCGCATGCTGAGCGCGTACCAGAAGGGCGTGCAGCAGGTCGGCCGGTACGCCCCCCGGTGCCGGGGCATGCGCTGGCCGATCCTCGCCGGGATCGCCAAGGTCGAGTCCAACCACGTCATCGGACGCAACATCGCCGACAACGGAGACATCCGCCCCAAGATCTACGGCGTCCTTCTCAACGGCTCCGGCCAGGGTGGCAACACCACCGCGCTCCCGGACAGCGACAACGGCCGCTGGGACGGCACCGCGAACGGTGAACGCGCGGTGGGCCCCTTCCAGTTCCTGCCCTCTACCTGGGAGCGCACTGGCAGGGACGCCAGTGGGGACAAGACGGCTGATCCGCACAACGCAGACGACGCCGCCCTCGGCGCCGCGATCTACCTGTGCGGCAACGGGCGTGACCTGGCGAAGCGTTCCCAGCTCACGGCCGCGATCCTGCAGTACAACCACTCCAGCGAGTACGTCTCCAACGTGCTCGGCTGGATCGACCAGTACACGGCGGCCTCCAAGGACCCGGACCTGAAGAACGTGTCCGGGAAGGCCCGCGGTGTGATCGAGGCGGCGCTCTCCCAACGCGGGGTGCCCTACTCCTGGGGCGGCGGCACTGCGAGCGGCAAGTCGTACGGGTCCTGCTGCTCCCCCAGCGGCAAGAGCGGTACGAGCATCAAGGGCTTCGACTGCTCCGGGCTGACCACATACGCCTTCGCCAAGGCCGGTGTCACGCTGCCGCGCACCGCGGCCGCGCAGGCCGGGGTGGGGCAGCGGATCCCCGCCAGCCTCGGAACGAGCGCCCTCAAAGCGGGTGACCTCGTCTTCTACGCCTACGCCCCTGGACGGGACGCGACGATCTACCACGTCGGGATCTACGTCGGCGGCGGCCAGATGATCAACGCTGCCCGGCCCGGCACGGTCGTACGCCTGGACGCGGTGGCTGCAATGTCCGGTTTCGCGGGAGGAGCCCGCCTGCTATGACCACATCCGTACCGCGCTCGCCGCGCCTGCTGTTTGTCACCGCCGTCGTCCTGGCCGTGACGGGGCTGTTCTTCCTGTGCGTGGCCCCCGGCGCAACGAGTCGTCCCTCCTCTCCGGCGTCCCCGACCGCCACTGCCCCGGCCCCAGCCACCGCCTCAGCACCTGCGGTTCGCTCGGGCCCGGCGGAGACCGGCACGCCCGCGCCTCTCTCCGCCGCCTCCTCCTCGCCGTCGGATCTGGCCGGCGCGTCGGCACTGCCGCCGCATGGGGAGGGCGTTGCCGGTGACCGGGAGATTCAGAGGACGCTCGAGGCGGCCTGGCCCTCAGACCTTCCCGCTGGCGACGAGCAGGAGTTGCTCGCCGCGGGCCGCGAGCTGCTGGCAGCGGATGCCACCGGGGTCGGCCGTGCGAGGTGGCCGGAGTTCTTCGGCGGCACCGATCAGACGGTGGCCCCGGCGTTCGCCTCTGCCCGGTTCCGCGTGCAGGCCGCCGTTGCCCGCCGGGACAGCGCTCCTGGCCGGGCGGTCGTGCACCTGGTGTGGGCGGGCACCGACCGAGGCGGCACCTACACCGACGGCCGCATCACCGACCTCTACTTCACCCACACGATCTCGGAAAAGGGAGGAGCTTCCACGTGGACGCCGCAGCCTCGTCCCTGACCAGCCGGGCCGATGAGCCGGCCTCCGCACAGGTACTCGACCTGCTCAAAGGTGTGTCCAGCACGGTCGACTGGCTCTACGGCCACTGGTATCTTCTCGCCCTGGTCATCGCCGTCTTCTGGGGCGCGAGCGAAGCCGTCGTACGGCATCTCGCGGCGCGCGCCTCGGCCGAACGCATGGCCCTCGAACTCGTTCCCAATCGGCACTTCGCCCCCGGACTGGAGGAAATCTTCCGCCGTGGCGTGCAGCTCGCCCGCGCCTCCACGGCGATGCCCTGGTGGGCGCCGCGGAGGGCGAAGAGCGTGCAGATCCGGTTGCGCGCGGACGGCTCCAGCCCCCTGCGCTACCGCATCGAAGGACCAGTCGGCGGGGAACGGCTCCTGACCATGACGCCGTTCGGGCCGAACGTCACCGTCAGCCAGGCACGGCCGATCGTCGACAAGCCGCGCGAACACACCGTCAGAGCCGAGTTCATTCTGCGCGGCAAACTCATCTCCCCGCTGCGGGAGGTCCCCCTCAATCCCGACCCGCTCCAGCCGCTCGTCGACGCCGTGTCCGACCTGCGCGCTGAACTCGGCGATCTCGCCGAGATCCGGCTCGACATCCAGCGCGCCCCCAAGTGGGAGTTGCGGGCACGCCGCCAGCAGCTGATGAGCACCGCACGCCGCAAAGAGCGGCGGGAAGCGCAGCGCTCCGCCCGCTGGCTGCGGCAGGACGCCAGCGGCATCGAGGACTCCCTGGGATGGCAGTTGCAGCAGCTGCTCAGTAACCAGCCCGGCCCGGCGGCCGGGAGGCGGCTGGTCATGCCGCCCGTGCCGCGCCGGGTGGATCCGGCGGAGGCCCTGGGCAAGCTCGCCGAGGACGACCACCTCGTGCGGGTGCAGCTCCTCGTGATGTGCGCATCGAACACCGAAGGCCGCGCCCAGGCCCGGCTCGCTCAGCTCCAGGCCGCGTTCGATGTATTCGGCGGCCGCTCCCGGTGGGCCATAAGAGGCTGGCGCCTGGGGCCGTGGCGGCTCGGCGCAGACCACTGGCCCTCGCGTAGTGGTTTCGAACGGCGCTGGACGCTGGGGCACTGTCAGCCTCCCCGTGCGAACTGGGTGCGGTTGGAGGAGCTGACCGGCCTGCTCAAGCCGCCCACCGTGTACTGCCGGCTACCGCTGCTTGCCGGTGACCTGCCGACGTTCGCCTTCGGCGACCCGGCGTTGCTGCTGCAGGGCATCTACCGCGGCCCGGACGGTCGGGAGCGCCTGGTCGCCACCCATTCCGAGGAGACGCTCTTCGAGGTCGGGGTGGGCAAGGCCGGCGGCGGCAAGACGGAGCGCGCCTTGGCGCAGGCGATCGGCTGGGCTCATGCCGGGGGCGGGCTGATGTTCGTCGACCCTCACCGCGACTCCTGGCCGCGGGCCACGACGTTCCTGGCGCACGAGACGCTCATGGAGCGGATCGCGCTGATCGACCTGAACGGTCTGGGTCCGTCGCCGCGGGTGAGTTCGTGGAATCCGATCGGCATGCACCAGGGCCAGCCCGCCCACGAGGTCGTCGAGGCGATCGCCGACGCCTACGCTTCGGCGCTCGGCTGGGACGACGCCACCGCACCGCGGGCGATCACCATCCTGACGGCCGCTTTGACGGTCCTGGTGGCGGTCAACGAGGCGGCCTGCCGGGCAGGCCGTCCCGAGGACCAGGCCACGATCTTCCATGTGCGGGCGCTCCTCACCGATGCCGCGTTCCGCAAGACAGCCCTCGCGGCAGTAGCGGAGCGGCTCGACGAGGAAACCCGGTCCTGGTGGCAGGTGGTGTTCCCCACCCTGCCGCCGGACGCGTTCGCCGTGGTGCTCAACCCGATCGCACGGCTGGCCGCCAACCCAGTGACTCGCGCGTTCCTCGGTCAGCCGATCGGGGTCTACAACATTCGCGCGGCGATGGACTCCCGGATGATCGTGTGGGTGTGCCCGGGCGGGAACGGCCCCACCGACCGGCTGCTGACCGCCCTGCTGGCCCGGGACCTGCTCCGAGCGGTGCGTTCCCGGCGCGACACCCCCGAGGACCAGCGTGTGCCGTTCCGGGCGTACTTCGACGAGCTGATCACGCTGACCGGCGCGGCCCCCGAGACCATCGCGAGCATGTTCGAGGACTTCCGCAAGTACCAGTGCCAGGTCCACGGGATGACGCAGTTGCTGGCGCGTCTGCCAGGCCCGGTGCGGCTGTCGCTGGTGCAGAACGCGTCCACGCTGGCCACCACCGCCGGGTCGCGGTCGGCGATCGCCCCGATCACCGCGGAGTGGGGTGAGGAACCCAGCCCTGACCAGGTGGCCACGATGGAGCGATTCGAGCACTACGTCTCCATGAACGTACGCGGGCGCCGCATCGGCCCGGTGCAGCTGCGCGGACCGTATCTCGACGCCGTCTTCTCCGGCCTGGCCCGCCCCAAGAAGGTCCCCGCGCTGGAACAGGCCGCCCACGCGAACGCCTGCGCACTCCCCCTCAGCCAACTCACCCAGCGTGCTGCCGAACAACTCGGCCGCGCCACCGCCTTCCTCGCCGAGCACAGCTCCACCGGTGCTGGCCCTGCCCTGTCGAAGGAGTACGAATGACCACCACCCGTTCCAAAGCCGGTGCGGCCGCGGGCTTCACGCCCAGCCCCACCGAGCCTCTCGCACATCAACTCCTGGCCACACTCGCGCAGCACCGCATGGCCTCCACCCATCAACTGCATGTCCTGCTCCGCCCCGACCGCTCCCGCCAGTCGGTCTCGGAACAGCTGAACAATCTGCTCGCCGAACGCCTGATCGCCTTCGTCGTGCTGCCTCAGTCGCATCGCAGCCGAGTCTGGTATCTCACCCCGAAGGGCGCCCGCCTGACCCGGGACTGGCCCACGCTGCGGGGCCGCCCGCCGTATCCGATCACCACGGCGACCGCCGCGTCA